>NZ_JANLOG010000056.1:0-44902 GCF_025466205.1 Pseudomonas sp. 13B_3.2_Bac1 | reverse complement strand
CGCCATGCAATTGCTTCTGCTTGTTTACCGCCCGGCCCGGTACACTAGCGGCGCTTTTTACGACGAACACCTCCACCCGCCTCAAGGAATGTACCCATGGGATGGTTCAAAGATTTGCTGGGCACCAGCAACTGGCAGTCCGCTGCGCCAACGCCAACCGTTGCCAGTGGCCCACTCGGGATGGCGCAAGGCAAGGCTGTCAGATTCGATTCGACCCTCGCCCTGCTGCTCGACGGCTCGACGTCAGTGCGAGTGCCATTCGATCAGGCAATCTGGAGCGCCGGCTGGGTCGACCTCGGCCAATCCAACAAACTGCACCGCTATTACATGAATGACGAGGATTTCTGGCTACAGATCCACGTCACCGGTGACGACCAGATCGAGTCGGTCACCCTGTTCAACTACCTCAGTTACGTGACCGTCAACAGTGACGCCGAACTGCAGCGCCTGGCCGGCCCCGCCAGCCCGATCGGCCTGCCGACTTACACCCACGACGGCGTCCAGTACAGCCGCGAATGGGGCACCGAGCAGGGCCAGACCGAACTGGTGCCGCTGACCGAACACGTGATCAACCCGGACGAGTCCTACACCATCGAGCACCACTCGATGCTCTACGCCCGCGAGACCGGCCTGACCGATCGCCGCGAGCTGCTGCTGTTCTCCGTCGAACAGGACGAGGAAGGCACCGTCAGCCTGAGCACCTCACTGGGCATTTCGCTGTACACGACTGATTTGAGCACCATTTAAAAAAGGAAGTTTTTCATGCTGGAAGTGCTGGCCGTTTCCCTGAACAAGACCGCGCTGGTCGGTTTCGTCGTCTACCTGCTCGGCGCCGTGCTGTTGTTCATGCTGTTTCAGTTCGTCTACACCCGCATCACGCCACACAAAGAGTTCGAGCTGATTCGCTCCGGCAACATCGCCGCCGCCATTGCCCTCGCGGGGGCGATCATCGGTTTCGCGATTCCGGCCAGCAATGTGATCGCGTTTTCGGTCAACGTCCTCGATTTCGTGCTGTGGGCAGTTATTGCGGCCGTGGTGCAACTGCTGGCCTTCCTCGCCACAGGGCTGGTGCTCAAAGGCACGTCCCAGCGCATCGCCAACGGTGAAATCGCTTCCGGTATCTACGTGGCCGCGGTGGCCATCAGCGTCGGCATGCTCAACGCCGCGTGCATGACCCCGTCCAACTGATCGGCAGGAAGCCTTCGATGAAACGCAGCAAGTACGTTCAACTGTCTCTCGCCGCTTCGGTGGCGCTGGCGATTTCCGGCGAGGTTGCCGCGCAGGATCAGCAACGCTTTCAAACTGTCGAGGAGTGCGTCGGCGCCGAAGTGGCCGCCGATGTCTGCTCGAACGCCTATGTCGCGGCATTGACCGAGCACCGACGCATTGCACCGGCCTACGATGACAAGGCCAAGTGCGACGCAGACTTTGCCGCCGACTGGTGCCAGAAAAACTCCGACGGTCGCTTCGTGCCGAAGCTCGGCGGTTTCAAGGTGCCACAGAGCGGTGAGGCGCCGCAGGACCTGAATGCGATTGCCAATGCGCAGATGCCTGCCGGTGAAGCCGCCGCTGCGCAGAATGCGCAAAGCACTTCCCACTCTTCCGGTTCCGGTGGCGCAGGTAACGGCTGGCTCACAGGCTGGTTGATCGGCAATGCGATGAGCAACAACGCCAACCGCACGGTCTATCGCGACCGCGATACCCGCCAGACCTACAACACCTCGGCGCAGTACCGCAAAATCGAATCGGCGCCGGCAACTCGCACCGACACTCGCTACGACAACTCCCGAAGCAAACCGGTCAACGTCGCTTCCTCGACGTCCCGCGGTGGTTTCGGCAGCCAGTCTTCCGCCCGCAGCGGTTGGGGCGGCTGGGGCAGTTCGAGCAGCTGACCATGAAGAAGATCCACTGCGCCGAGCGCCCCGACTGGAAACAGACGGCCGAAAGCCTCGGCTTTCTGTTCCACACCATCGATGACGAACCGTACTGGGACGAAAGCGCCTACTACCAGTTCACGCTCGCGCAGATTGAAAACGATCTGGAGGATCCGACCACCGAACTGCACGAGATGTGCATGGACCTGGTCGATCGCGTGGTGCATAGCGAAGAGTTGCTGGATCGCCTGAGCATCCCGGCGCCGTACTACGACATGATCCGCACGTCCTGGCTGGAAGGTCATCCGCATCTGTACGGGCGCATGGACTTTTCATACAGCGGCAACGGCCCGGCGAAGCTGCTGGAGCTCAACTACGACACGCCGACCAGCCTCTATGAGGCGGCGGCGTTTCAGTGGGGCTGGCTGGAACAGTGCATCGAGCGCGGGATGCTGCCGCGTCACGCCGACCAGTTCAACAGCATCGACACCAAGTTGCATCAGGCCTTTGCCGAATTGCAGCTCAAGCGGCCGTTCTACTTTGCCTCGATGAAAGATTCGGTCGAGGACAAAGGCACCACCGATTACCTGCGCCTGATCGCGGAAAAAGTCGGCATCGAATCCCGGCATATCGACATCGAAGACATCGGCCTGACCGCCGAGGGTCGCTTCGTCGATCTGCAAGATCGCTGGATCCCGCACCTGTTCAAACTGCACGCCTGGGAATTCATCTTCCACGAGCCGTTCGGTGCTGCAATTGCCGACAGCGATACGCAGTTCTTTGAGCCGGCGTGGAAATCGATCCTGTCGAACAAAGGCGCACTGCCTTTGCTGTGGGAGCTGCACAAGGGGCATCCGAATCTGCTCGCGGCGCACCTTGATCCGAATCCGACCAGTGCGGTGCCCAAGGGCTGGGTACGCAAACCGTACTTCTCCCGCGAAGGCGCCAACATCGAACTGCAAACGGCGGAAGGTCTGATCGTCAAAGAGGACGGGCCCTACACCGATGCGCCGTTCATCCTGCAGGAATTTGCGCCATTACCGAAGTTCGATGACAGCTACACCCTGATCGGCTCGTGGGTGATTGGTGATCAGGCGGCTGGGATTGGCGTGCGCGAAGACAACAGTCTGATCACCAAGGATTCGAGCCGGTTTCTGCCGCACCTGATCCTCGACTGAGACATACATCCGCACCGGTGGGAGCGGGCTTGCTCGCGAAAGCGGACTGCCATTCAACAAATGCTTTGACTGACCCGACGCCTTCGCGAGCAAGCCCGCTCCCACAGTAGATCAGCGCTAATCGCGGACCTTGCGCCACAAAAAAGGCCCGTCGTGTTGAACGACGGGCCTTTTTATTCAGCGCGGATGCAGCATCGAATCAGAACGGAATGTCGTCATCGAAGCTGTCGAAATCCGGAGCCGGTTGCGGTGCAGCCTGCTGTGGAGCCGGGGCTGAACGCTGTTGCGGAGCTGACTGCTGCGGGCGTGGAGCCTGTTGACGTGGCGCCTGCTGCTGGTAGTTGTTGCCACCGCCTTGTTGATCGCCCTGTTGAGGACGGCCGCCGAGCAGTTGCATGGTGCCTTGCATGTCGACCACGATTTCGGTGGTGTAACGCTTGATACCGTCTTTTTCCCACTCGCGGGTCTGCAGCTTGCCTTCGATGTACACCTGCGAACCTTTACGCAGGTATTCGCCGGCGATTTCGGCAACCTTGCCGAACATCGAAACACGGTGCCACTCGGTCTTTTCGACCTTCTGACCGGTTTGCTTGTCGGTCCATTGTTCGCTGGTTGCCAGACTCAGGTTGGTCACGGCGTTACCGTTAGGCAGGTAGCGAACTTCGGGATCCTGGCCGCAAGTGCCGACCAATATGACTTTGTTAACCCCACGGGCCATAACGTTCTCCTAGGCTTCGCAAGCAGCCTCGGCCGGGTTGTTCACCAGGCGTTCGAGGGTGTCGCGATCCACTAATTCTTTGTCCAGTTTGATGTAAACAGCCGCTTCATCAGCAACTATCACTGCATCTGTTACCCCTACGAGGGCCTTGAGGCGCTCGACCAGACCCGCTTCGCGGATCGCCTCGGGCGACAACGGCAAGCGCAGGCTCGTCACGTAGGGAGGTTCGCGCATGGTAACAGCAAAGGCCAGCCAGATGGCAGCCAGACCGGCACATCCAAGGAACACAACCGACAGACCGCCATGCTGAAACAGCCAGCCGCCGAGTATCCCGCCGAGTGCCGAACCGAGGAACTGGCTGGTGGAATACACGCCCATGGCCGTGCCCTTCCCGCCTGCCGGTGAAACCTTGCTGATCAGCGACGGCAACGAAGCTTCCAGCAGATTGAACGCGGTGAAGAACACCACCGTGCCGATCACCAGCGCCCGCAAGCTGTCACCGAACTGCCAGAAGAATAGCTCAGTGAGCATCAACGTCAGGACGGCGCCGAGCAAAATTCGTTTCATTTTGCGTTTTTTCTCGCCGTAGATGATGAACGGGATCATGGCGAAGAAAGAGATCAGTAGCGCAGTCAGATAAACCCACCAGTGCTGCTCCTTGGGCAACCCGGCCTTTTCCACCAGTGCCAGCGGCAGGGCGACGAAGCTCGACATCAACATCGCGTGCAACACAAAAATGCCCAGATCCAGGCGCAGCAGATCCGGATGTTTGAGCGTCGGCATCAAGGCCTGACGCGCCACGCCGGACTCACGATGGCTCAGCGGCCCGGTGGATTTCGGCACCATGAACATCACGATGACGATCCCGAACAGGGCCATGCCGCCCGTCGCGAGGAACAGCCCGGACAGGCCGAATGCGCGGGTCAGCAGCGGCCCGACCACCATGGCCACGGCGAACGACAGGCCGATGGTCATGCCGATCATCGCCATGGCTTTGGTGCGGTGTTGTTCACGGGTCAGGTCGGAGAGCAGGGCCATCACCGCGGCAGAAATCGCCCCGGCACCTTGCAGGATACGTCCGGCAATCACGCCCCAGATCGAATCGGCCTGGGCCGCCAGCACACTGCCGAGGGCGAAGACCACCAGCCCAAGGAAAATCACCGGACGCCGGCCGATGCGGTCGGAAATGATCCCGAACGGAATCTGGAAAATCGCCTGGGTCAGGCCGTAAGCGCCAATCGCCAGCCCGATCAGGGCCGGGGTCGCTCCCGCCAGGTCCATGCCGTAGGTCGCCAGTACCGGCAACACCATGAACATGCCAAGCATACGGAAGGCGAACACCAGGGCCAGACCGCTCGCTGCGCGGGTCTCGCTGCCACTCATGCGTTCGCTGTGGGGATCGTGCATGGAAAAACCTCGTGTGAACCGGCGGCGATTCTACCAGTCCCATCGAAAGACGGGGTATATCGCGACGCTATGACGCGTATAGATGAAACTCTCTTCATGCAAGGTAAAAAACCCTTCGTTTGATAGTGTGCATCCATCCAGTATTTGCCCGTATACTCCTACGTTTTCGACGCCCGCCGAGCGAGGCCACTTTGGACAAGATCCTGATACGTGGGGCCCGTACCCACAACCTGAAGAACATCGACCTGACCCTGCCACGGGACAAACTGATCGTCATCACCGGCCTGTCCGGATCCGGCAAGTCGTCCCTGGCCTTCGACACGCTATACGCCGAAGGTCAGCGCCGCTATGTCGAATCCCTGTCGGCCTACGCCCGACAGTTCCTGTCAATGATGGAAAAGCCCGATGTCGACACCATTGAAGGTTTGTCGCCGGCCATCTCCATCGAACAGAAGTCGACCTCGCACAACCCGCGCTCCACGGTTGGCACCATCACCGAAATCTACGACTACCTGCGTCTGCTCTATGCACGCGTAGGTACGCCGCGCTGCCCCGATCACGACATTCCGCTGGAAGCGCAGACCGTCAGCCAGATGGTCGACCTGGTGCTGGCCCAGCCGGAAGGCAGCAAACTGATGTTGCTGGCCCCGGTGATCCGCGAGCGCAAGGGCGAACACTTGTCGGTGTTCGAAGAACTGCGCGCCCAAGGCTTCGTCCGCGCCCGGGTCAACGGCCGCATTTGCGAGCTCGACGAACTGCCGAAACTGGACAAGCAGAAGAAGCACTCGATCGATGTGATCGTCGACCGTTTCAAGGTCCGTGCCGACCTGCAGCAGCGTCTGGCCGAATCCTTCGAAACCGCACTGAAGCTGGCGGACGGCATTGCCCTGGTGGCGCCGATGGACGATGAGCCGGGCGAAGAGATGATCTTCTCCGCGCGCTTCGCCTGCCCGATCTGTGGCCACGCCATCAGCGAGCTGGAGCCGAAGCTGTTCTCCTTCAACAACCCGGCCGGCGCCTGCCCGACCTGCGATGGTCTGGGCGTGAAGCAGTTCTTCGACATCAAGCGCCTGGTCAATGGTGAACTGACTCTCGCCGAGGGCGCGATTCGCGGTTGGGACAGGCGCAACGTCTATTACTTCCAGATGCTCGGCTCGCTGGCTTCGCATTACAAGTTCAGCCTGGAGAAGCCGTTCAACGAGCTGACCGCCGAACAGCAGAAACACATTCTGCATGGCAGCGGCTCACAGAATGTCGACTTCAAATATCTGAACGATCGCGGCGACATCGTCAAACGTTCGCACCCGTTCGAAGGCATCGTGCCGAACCTTGAGCGTCGTTACCGCGAAACCGAATCGGCCAGCGTGCGTGAAGAACTGGCCAAGTTTCTCAGCACCCAGGCCTGCCCGGATTGCCGCGGCACTCGTCTGCGCCGCGAAGCGCGGCACGTGTGGGTTGGCGAGAAAACCCTGCCGGCAGTGACCAACCTGCCGATTGGCGATGCCTGCGAATACTTCGGCGAGCTGAAGATGACCGGCCGTCGCGGCGAAATCGCCGACAAGATCCTCAAGGAAATCCGCGAGCGTCTGCAGTTCCTGGTCAACGTCGGCCTCGACTATCTGTCGCTGGATCGTAGCGCCGACACCCTGTCCGGTGGCGAGGCGCAGCGCATTCGTCTGGCGAGCCAGATCGGCGCCGGTCTGGTCGGGGTGCTGTACATCCTCGACGAACCGTCCATTGGTCTGCACCAGCGCGATAACGACCGTTTGCTCGGCACCCTCAAGCACTTGCGCGACATCGGCAACACGGTGATCGTGGTCGAGCACGACGAAGACGCGATTCGTCTGGCTGACTATGTGGTGGATATCGGCCCGGGCGCCGGGGTGCACGGCGGGCAGATCGTGGCTGAAGGTACGCCGGCCGAAGTCATGGCGCACCCGGATTCCCTGACCGGTAAATATCTGTCGGGCCGGGTGAAGATCGAAGTGCCGGCCAAACGCACGCCGCGTAACAAGAAGCTGACGCTATCGCTCAAGGGCGCGCGCGGCAACAACCTGCGCAACGTCGACCTCGAAATCCCGATCGGCCTGCTGACCTGCGTGACCGGCGTTTCCGGCTCGGGCAAATCGACGCTGATCAACAACACGCTGTTCCCGTTGAGCGCTACTGCACTTAATGGTGCGACCACGCTGGAAGCGGCCGCGCACGACAGCATCAAAGGCCTGGAACATCTCGACAAAGTCGTCGACATTGACCAAAGCCCGATCGGCCGTACGCCGCGCTCCAATCCGGCCACCTACACCGGGCTGTTCACGCCAATCCGCGAACTGTTCGCCGGCGTGCCCGAGTCACGCTCCCGAGGTTACGGCCCGGGGCGTTTCTCGTTCAACGTCAAGGGCGGTCGCTGCGAGGCCTGCCAGGGCGACGGCTTGATCAAAGTGGAAATGCACTTCCTGCCGGACATCTACGTGCCCTGCGATGTGTGCAAGAGCAAGCGCTACAACCGCGAAACCCTTGAGATCAAATACAAGGGCAAGAGCATCCACGAAACCCTCGAGATGACCATCGAGGAAGCCCGGGAGTTCTTCGACGCGGTACCGGCGCTGGCGCGCAAGCTGCAGACGTTGATGGATGTGGGCCTGTCGTACATCAAACTCGGGCAGTCGGCGACCACGCTGTCCGGTGGTGAAGCGCAGCGGGTCAAGCTGTCTCGCGAGCTGTCCAAGCGTGACACCGGCAAGACCCTGTACATCCTTGATGAGCCGACCACCGGTCTGCACTTCGCGGATATCCAGCAATTGCTCGACGTGCTGCATCGCCTGCGCGACCACGGCAATACGGTAGTGGTGATCGAGCACAACCTGGACGTCATCAAGACTGCCGACTGGTTGGTGGACCTAGGGCCAGAGGGCGGCTCCAAGGGTGGGCAGATCATCGCCACCGGCACGCCTGAGGAAGTGGCCGAGATGAAGCAGTCTCACACAGGTCATTACCTCAAGCCGTTGTTGATTCGCGACCGGGCTTAAAAGCCAGGAACGAAAAAGCCCCTGTCACTTCAACAGTGACAGGGGCTTTTTTGTGTCTGTGCAATCAGGTGTGAGATTGCAGGTAATTCTCGAGACCGATGAGTTTGATCAGGCCCAACTGCTTTTCCAGCCAGTAGGTGTGATCTTCTTCGGTGTCGTTGAGCTGAACACGCAGAATCTCGCGACTGACGTAGTCCTTGTGCTGCTCGCACAGTTCAATGCCTTTGCACAGTGCGGCGCGAACTTTGTATTCAAGACGCAGATCGGCTTCAAGCATCTCCGGCACGGTGGTACCGACGTCGAGATCGTCCGGGCGCATGCGCGGCGTACCTTCGAGCATCAGGATCCGGCGCATCAGTGCGTCTGCATGACCTGCTTCTTCTTCCATCTCGTGGTTGATTCGTTCGTAGAGCTTGGTGAAACCCCAGTCCTCATACATCCGCGAGTGCACAAAATATTGGTCACGCGCGGCCAGTTCGCCGGTCAGCAACGTGTTGAGGTAATCGATAACGTCTGGGTGGCCTTGCATCGCCCTACATCTCCCTGCTTGAAAGTCTGTAGTTTGAACCAAGCTGACCGGAAGGTCACCCCGTTTCGCGCAATAAAAGCGAAGATATTCTGAGAAAATCAGCCTAAATAACGCAAAAACCGCCCTAATGAGGGCGGTTCTGCTTCTCGTTTAGACTTCGTTAAGCTGTACGTTGAGCAGCTTTGCGACTGCTTCTCCATACGCCGGGTCAGCTTTGAAGAAATGTTGCAACTGACGGTCAACCACATCAGGCGAAACACCGCTCATGGCGCCGGCGATATTGCTGACCAGCAAGGCCTTCTGCTCGTCATTCATCAGGCGGAACAGCGCACCGGCGTGGCTGTAGTAGTCCGTATCTTCGCGATGATCGTAACGATCAGCAGCACCGCTCAAGGCCAGCGCGGGTTCGGTGTAGTGCGGGGCTTGTTTCGGTGATTCGATGTAGCTGTTCGGTTCGTAGTTAGGCGCTGCACCACCGTTGCTGCCGAACGCCATCGAACCGTCGCGCTGATAAGTGTTCACCGGGCTGCGCGGCGCGTTTACCGGCAATTGTTGGTGATTGGTACCCACGCGGTAACGGTGCGCATCGGCGTAAGCGAACACGCGGCCTTGCAGCATGCGATCCGGCGACAGACCCACACCGGGCACCATGTTGCTAGGGCCAAATGCAGCTTGCTCAACCTCGGCGAAGTAGTTCAGCGGATTGCGGTTCAGCTCCAGCTCACCGACCTCGATCAGCGGGAATTCCTTCTGCGACCAGGTCTTGGTCACGTCGAACGGGTTCTCGTAATGCGCCGCAGCCTGAGCTTCGGTCATGATCTGAATGCACACACGCCATTTCGGAAAGTCGCCACGCTCGATGGCTTCGAACAGGTCACGCTGCGCGTAATCCGGATCGGTACCGGCCAGACGAGCAGCTTCAGCCGGCGCGAGATTCTTGATCCCTTGCTGGGTCTTGTAGTGCCATTTCACCCAGTGACGCTCGCCTCTTGCGTTGATCAGGCTGTAGGTGTGGCTGCCAAAACCGTGCATATGACGGTAGCCGTCGGGGATGCCGCGATCCGAGAACAGGATGGTCACCTGGTGCAGCGCTTCAGGCGAATGCGACCAGAAGTCCCACATCATTTGCGCGCTTTTCAGGTTGCTCTGCGGCAGACGCTTCTGGGTGTGGATAAAGTCGGGAAACTTCAGCGGGTCACGAATGAAGAACACCGGAGTATTGTTGCCAACGATGTCCCAGTTGCCTTCCTCGGTGTAAAACTTCAGGGCAAAACCGCGCGGATCACGCTCGGTGTCAGCCGAACCACGCTCACCGCCAACGGTAGAGAAACGCAGGAATGTCGGGGTTTGTTTGCCTACAGATTCGAACAGCTTGGCGCTGGTGTACTCGGTGATGTCGCGGGTAACAGTAAAAGTACCGTAAGCACCCGAGCCTTTGGCGTGTACGCGGCGCTCAGGAATATTTTCACGGTTGAAATGGGCAAGCTTCTCGATCAGGTGAAAATCGTCGAGCAGCAACGGGCCACGAGGGCCGGCGGAGCGAGAATTCTGGTTATCAGCGACAGGTGCGCCACTGGCGGTCGTAAGCGTTTTGATCTGGCTCATACGGTTTTCTTCCTCTGTCAGTCTTGAAACGGCCGGCTAATCGGCTTGCTGGGAAGTATTGATCATCGATGTGACACCTACAAATTCATTAACTTGCAATCATCGATAGATAATTACTAATGATGTTTCCCAGCACATAGTGACAACTGAACAATGTCAAAATCTTGTACGAACAGCGCTTTTTCTTGCGGACACAAAAAACCGGGCACTAGGCCCGGTTTTTCGTTTCAGACTGACGTCTTACTCGGCGGATACAGCTTCGCCAGCAGTAGCACGATCAACCAACTCGACGTACGCCATAGGCGCGTTGTCGCCAGCGCGGAAACCGCACTTGAGGATGCGCAGGTAGCCACCCTCACGGGTAGCGTAACGCTTGCCCAGGTCGTTGAAGAGCTTACCAACGATAGCTTTCGAACGAGTACGGTCGAAAGCCAGACGGCGGTTAGCCAGGCTGTCTGTCTTGGCCAGAGTGATCAGCGGCTCGGCAACGCGGCGCAGTTCTTTGGCTTTTGGCAGAGTAGTCTTGATCAGCTCGTGCTCGAACAACGACACCGCCATGTTCTGGAACATGGCCTTGCGGTGCGAGCTGGTGCGGCTCAGGTGACGCCCACTTTTACGATGACGCATGGTTCATTCCTTACCAAACACTACGTTCGGTGATTACGACGATCAGGCAGTCGCCTTGTCGTCCTTCTTAAGACTTGCAGGCGGCCAGTTGTCGAGGCGCATGCCGAGGGACAGACCGCGGGAGGCCAGAACGTCCTTGATTTCAGTCAAGGATTTCTTGCCCAGGTTCGGAGTCTTCAACAGCTCTACTTCGGTACGCTGAATCAGGTCACCGATGTAGTAGATGTTTTCCGCCTTAAGGCAGTTAGCCGAACGTACAGTCAGTTCCAGATCGTCAACCGGGCGAAGCAGGATCGGATCGATCTCGTCTTCCTGCTCGACAACCACTGGCTCACTGTCACCTTTGAGGTCGACGAACGCAGCCAACTGCTGTTGCAGGATGGTTGCAGCGCGGCGGATAGCCTCTTCAGGATCCAGAGTACCGTTGGTTTCCAGATCAATAACCAGCTTGTCCAGGTTGGTACGCTGCTCGACACGGGCGTTTTCCACCACGTATGCGATACGGCGAACCGGGCTGAACGAAGAGTCAAGCTGCAAGCGACCAATGCTGCGGCTTTCATCTTCATCGCTCTGACGCGAGTCGGCTGGTTCATAACCACGACCACGAGCTACGGTGAGCTTCATGTTCAGGGCGCCGTTAGACGCCAGGTTAGCGATTACGTGATCGGGGTTAACGATCTCGACATCATGATCCAGCTGAATATCGGCAGCGGTAACCACCCCCGAACCCTTCTTCGACAAGGTCAGCGTAACTTCGTCACGACCGTGCAGCTTGATGGCCAGACCTTTAAGGTTCAACAGGATTTCAATTACGTCTTCCTGTACACCTTCGATGGCGCTGTACTCGTGGAGCACACCGTCAATCTCGGCCTCGACTACTGCGCAGCCGGGCATTGAGGACAACAGGATGCGGCGCAGCGCGTTGCCCAGGGTGTGGCCAAAACCACGCTCGAGAGGCTCGAGAGTGATCTTGGCGCGGGTTGGACTGACAACCTGCACATCAATGTGGCGGGGTGTCAGGAACTCATTTACCGAAATCTGCATGGATGCACCTATTTTCTAGCCCTTACTTGGAGTAGAGCTCGACAATCAGGCTTTCGTTGATGTCGGCGGACAGATCACTGCGAGCAGGAACGTTCTTGAAAACGCCCGACTTCTTCTCAGTGTCTACTTCTACCCATTCTACGCGGCCACGTTGGGCACACAGATCGAGAGCTTGGACAATGCGAAGTTGGTTTTTTGCTTTCTCGCGAACTGCGACCACGTCACCAGCACGAACCTGATACGACGGAACGTTTACGGTCTGACCGTTAACGCTGATCGACTTGTGCGATACCAGCTGACGGGATTCGGCACGAGTCGAACCAAAGCCCATACGGTATACAACGTTGTCCAGACGGCATTCGAGCAGTTGCAGCAGGTTTTCACCGGTTGCACCTTTCTTGCCAGCAGCTTCTTTGTAGTAGCCGCTGAACTGACGCTCGAGAACGCCGTAAATACGACGGACCTTCTGCTTTTCACGCAGTTGGGTGCCGTAGTCGGACTGGCGACCGCGGCGTTGGCCGTGGATACCAGGTGCTGCTTCAATGTTGCACTTCGATTCGATCGCGCGCACGCCGCTCTTCAAGAAGAGATCGGTGCCTTCGCGACGAGCGAGTTTGCATTTTGGACCAATGTAACGAGCCATTCTTTACAATCTCCTGGATTACACGCGGCGCTTCTTCGGCGGACGGCACCCGTTGTGCGGGATTGGCGTCACGTCGGTGATGCTGGCGATCTTGTAGCCACAGCCGTTCAAAGCGCGGACTGCGGATTCACGACCTGGACCTGGACCCTTGACGTTAACGTCGAGGTTTTTCAGGCCGTATTCCAGCGCAGCTTGACCAGCACGCTCAGCAGCTACTTGAGCAGCGAACGGGGTGGACTTGCGGGAACCGCGGAAACCCGAACCACCGGAGGTAGCCCAGGAAAGAGCGTTACCTTGACGGTCGGTAATGGTCACGATGGTGTTGTTAAAAGAAGCATGGATGTGGGCGATGCCATCAACCACTGTCTTTTTAACTTTTTTACGAGGACGAGCAGCAGGTTTTGCCATGATTAAATTCCTGTCGATTCGCTGGGGCGATTACTTGCGGATCGGCTTACGCGGACCTTTACGGGTACGCGCGTTGGTCTTGGTACGCTGACCGCGTACTGGAAGACCGCGACGATGACGCAGACCGCGATAGCAACCGAGGTCCATCAAGCGCTTGATTTTCATGTTGATTTCGCGACGCAGGTCACCTTCAGTGGTGAACTTCGCCACTTCGCCACGCAGCTGTTCAATTTGCTCGTCGCTCAGATCTTTGATCTTTGCTGCTGGGTTTACCCCAGTGTCTGCACAGATTTTCTGCGCAGTAGTGCGACCAACACCATAGATGTAGGTCAGCGAGATAACAGTATGCTTGTTATCTGGAATGTTAACGCCTGCAATACGGGCCATTCAGTGGGACTCCAATTGACAGCTACCTACGCCCCGGAAGCCAAGAAATAGGGCGCGAGATAATATCGCTGTAATAACAAATAATCAACCCGGCAGCGCACTAGCTGCCGGGCTTGAAGCACAATCACACTCAGCCTTGGCGCT
The DNA here is from genome assembly GCF_025466205.1 of Pseudomonas sp. 13B_3.2_Bac1. NCBI lineage: Bacteria > Pseudomonadati > Pseudomonadota > Gammaproteobacteria > Pseudomonadales > Pseudomonadaceae > Pseudomonas > Pseudomonas sp. 13B_3.2_Bac1. Next base: position 31,312 of record NZ_JANLOG010000056.1, on the reverse strand, counting down.
GTTTGTGACGCGGTTCCGCGCTGCAAATTACTCGAACAACACCTTCGCGGCGAATAATCTTGCAGTTACGGCACAGCTTTTTCACCGATGCACGAACTTTCATCACCAACTCCTCGAACCTTATGGGTACTCAGCGCAACATGCCGCTGCCGTAACCCTTCAGGTTGGCTTTCTTCATCAGGGATTCGTACTGGTGCGAAACGAGGTGCGATTGTACTTGGGACATGAAGTCCATCACAACCACGACCACGATCAGCAACGAGGTCCCGCCAAGGTAGAACGGAACGTTTGCTGCAACCACCAGGAACTGGGGCAACAGGCACACGGCCGTCATGTAAAGAGCACCGAACATGGTCAAGCGAGTCAGTACGCCATCAATGTAGCGCGCAGACTGCTCACCTGGACGGATGCCCGGAATAAAGGCACCGGACTTCTTCAGGTTTTCCGCTACGTCTTTCGGATTGAACATCAACGCCGTATAGAAGAAGCAGAAGAAAATAATCCCTGCACTAAACAGCAGAATATTCAACGGCTGACCAGGAGCGATCGACTGCGAGATGTCCTGCAACCAGCCCATACCTTCAGACTGACCAAACCAGGCACCCAACGAAGCCGGGAACAGCAAAATGCTGCTCGCGAAAATAGCCGGAATAACGCCGGCCATGTTCACCTTCAGCGGCAAGTGGCTTGTCTGCGCAGCAAAAACCTTACGGCCCTGCTGACGCTTGGCGTAATGAACAGCGATACGACGCTGACCACGCTCAATGAACACCACGAAACCGATAATCGCTACTGCCAGCAAACCGATGGCAACCAAGGCGAAGATATTGATATCACCCTGACGCGCAGACTCGAAAGACTGCCCGATTGCTCTCGGAAGACCGGCGACGATACCCGAAAAAATCAACATCGAGATACCGTTGCCTACACCACGCTCAGTAATCTGCTCACCCAGCCACATCATGAACATCGCACCAGCCACAAAAGTGGATACCGCGACGAAATGGAAGCCAAAGTCACCAGTGAACGCAACGCCCTGCCCCGCCAGACCAATGGACATGCCAATAGCCTGAACGAGAGCGAGGACGACGGTGCCGTAGCGGGTGTACTGGCTGATCTTGCGACGGCCAGCTTCACCTTCCTTCTTCAACTGCTCCAGCTGCGGGCTGACGGCTGTCATCAGTTGCATGATGATCGATGCCGAAATGTACGGCATGATCCCCAGTGCAAAGATGCTCATCCGTTCCAGCGCGCCGCCGGAGAACATGTTGAACAAGCTAAGAATGGTCCCCTCATTCTGTCGAAACAGGTCTGCGAGTCGGTCAGGGTTGATACCTGGAACCGGGATGTGTGCGCCTATTCGGTAGACGATAATCGCCAGGAACAGAAAACGCAGACGAGCCCAGAGTTCAGACATACCGCCTTTGCCGAGCGCAGAGAGAGCACCTTGCTTAGCCATTTATTCCTCGAACTTGCCGCCAGCTGCTTCGATAGCCGCACGCGCACCTTTGGTGGCGCCGATTCCCTTGCCGATAGTGACAGCGCGAGTCACTTCACCGGACAGCATGATTTTCACACGCTGTACGTTGACGTTGATCACGTTGGCATCTTTCAGGGACTGCACGGTGACGATGTCGCCTTCCACTTTAGCCAGCTCGGACAGACGCACTTCTGCGCGGTCCATGGCTTTCAGGGAAACGAAACCGAACTTCGGCAGGCGACGATGCAGCGGCTGTTGACCGCCTTCAAAGCCTGGAGCAATGGTGCCACCGGAGCGGGAGGTTTGACCTTTGTGGCCGCGGCCACCAGTCTTACCCAAACCGCTACCGATACCACGGCCCGGACGATGCTTTTCGCGACGGGAACCCGGCGCTGGACTCAGATCATTGAGTTTCATCGATTAACCCTCGACACGCAGCATGTAGTAGGCCTTGTTGATCATCCCGCGATTCTCGGGAGTATCCTGGACTTCTACAGTGTGACCGATGCGACGCAGACCCAGACCCTTAACGCACAGTTTGTGGTTAGGGATGCGGCCGGTCATGCTTTTGATCAGCGTTACTTTAACGGTAGCCATGATCAGAAGATCTCCTTGACAGTCAAGCCACGCTTGGCAGCGATGGACTCAGGAGATTGCATGGCTTTCAGACCCTTGAAAGTGGCGTGAACCACGTTTACCGGGTTAGTCGAGCCGTAGCACTTGGCCAGAACGTTCTGAACGCCAGCAACTTCGAGGACAGCACGCATAGCGCCGCCAGCGATGATACCGGTACCTTCAGAAGCAGGCTGCATGTACACCTTCGAAGCGCCGTGAGCGGACTTCATTGCGTACTGCAGGGTAGTGCCGTTCAGGTCAACTTGGATCATGTTGCGGCGAGCAGCTTCCATTGCCTTCTGGATCGCAGCAGGCACTTCACGCGACTTGCCACGGCCGAAGCCAACACGCCCTTTACCATCACCAACCACGGTCAACGCGGTGAAAGTGAAGATACGGCCGCCTTTAACGGTTTTGGCTACGCGGTTAACTTGAACCAGCTTCTCGATGTAGCCTTCGTCGCGCTTTTGGTCGTTATTTGACATAACTTAGAACTCCAGCCCAGCTTCACGAGCAGCATCAGCCAGCGCTTTAACGCGGCCGTGGTACTTGAAGCCAGAGCGGTCGAAAGCCACCTGCGAGACGCCAGCGGCCTTAGCACGCGTAGCGACCAGCTGGCCAACCTTAGTGGCCGCGTCGATGTTGCCAGTGGCGCCATCACGCAGTTCTTTATCCAAAGTCGAGGCGCTTGCCAGGACTTTGTTGCCGTCGGCCGAAATGACCTGGGCGTAGATGTGCTGCGAAGAGCGGAACACGCAGAGACGCACGACTTCGAGTTCGTGCATTTTCAGGCGTGCTTTGCGAGCGCGACGCAGTCGAGTAACTTTTTTGTCGGTCATTTGCTATGCCCTACTTCTTCTTGGCTTCTTTACGACGGACGACTTCGTCCGCGTAGCGCACACCTTTGCCTTTGTACGGCTCTGGTGGACGGAAGTCGCGGATCTCGGCGGCCACTTGACCTACCAGCTGCTTGTCGATGCCCTTGATCAGGATATCGGTCTGGCTAGGAGTCTCAGCGGTGATGCCTTCCGGCAGTTCGTAATCCACTGGGTGCGAGAAGCCAAGAGCCAGGTTCAGCACCTGACCTTTTGCTTGCGCCTTGTAACCAACACCGACCAGCTGGAGCTTGCGCTCGAAGCCTTGGCTTACGCCTTGGACCATGTTGTTTACCAACGCACGCGTGGTACCGGCCATTGCGCGAGTCTGTTGATCGCCATTGCGAGCAGCGAAACGCAGCTCACCAGCTTCTTCAACGATCTCAACGGACGAATGGATGTTCAGTTCAAGAGTACCCTTGGCACCCTTCACCGAAAGCTGTTGGCCTGCGAATTTTACTTCGACACCGGCTGGCAGCTTAACGGGGTTCTTAGCGACGCGAGACATGCTTATCCCCCCTTAGAACACAGTGCAAAGAACTTCGCCGCCGACACCGGCAGCGCGCGCAGCACGATCAGTCATCACACCTTTGTTGGTGGAGACGATAGACACACCGAGACCGCCACGTACTTTAGGCAGATCTTCGACGGACTTGTACTGACGCAGGCCTGGACGGCTAACGCGCTTGACTTCTTCGATAACCGGACGGCCTTCGAAATATTTCAGCTCGATAGACAGCAGTGGTTTGGTTTCGCTGCTGATCTGATAACCCGCGATGTAACCTTCGTCCTTCAGGACTTTAGCTACAGCCACCTTCAACGTGGAAGAAGGCATGCTTACGACGGACTTTTCAGCCATCTGGGCATTACGGATTCGAGTTAGCATGTCCGCTAACGGGTCCTGCATACTCATGGGCTAGACGCTCCTAATACAGAAAAATTAGCCTTGCGGCTACTACTTGTCGCCGAGAAACTCCGGGCATGAAAAACACGGGCTCAGGCGAGCCGGTCATTCTAGACACACCCCAGAAATGAATCAAGCCCCAAAAGGGGCTTGATTCAGATTCAAGGCCACCGATGGTCAGGTTCTTGCGACCCCGACCATCAAGGCTTTGACAGCGATTACCAGCTGGCTTTAACCAGACCTGGAACGTCACCACGCATTGCCGCTTCACGCAGTTTGTTACGGCCTAGGCCGAACTTGCGGTAAACGCCGTGCGGACGACCAGTCAGGCGGCAACGGTTACGCATGCGCGAAGCGCTAGCGTCACGTGGTTGCTTCTGCAGAGCTACGGTAGCTTCCCAACGCGCTTCTGGACTTGCGTTCAGATCGACGATGATAGCTTTCAGCGCTGCACGCTTGGTGGCGTACTTGGCAACAGTGAGCTGACGCTTCAGCTCACGGTTTTTCATGCTCTTCTTGGCCATTTTCCTACTCCAATCAGTTGCGGAACGGGAATTTGAAAGCACGCAGCAGAGCGCGGCCTTCATCATCGTTCTTGGCAGTGGTGGTCAGGGTAATGTCCAGACCGCGGAGAGCATCGATCTTGTCGTAGTCGATTTCCGGGAAAATGATCTGCTCTTTCACGCCCATGCTGTAGTTGCCACGACCATCGAAGGACTTGGCATTCAGGCCGCGGAAGTCGCGAACCCGAGGCAGGGAGATCGACAGCAGACGATCCAGGAACTCGTACATACGCTCACGGCGCAGAGTCACCTTGACGCCGATCGGCCATCCTTCACGGACTTTAAAGCCAGCGATGGATTTACGAGCGTAGGTCACAACGACTTTTTGGCCGGTGATCTTTTCCAGGTCAGCAACAGCGTGCTCGATGACTTTTTTGTCGCCGATCGCTTCGCCCAGACCCATGTTCAGGGTGATTTTGGTAACGCGCGGAACTTCCATCACGTTCGAAAGCTTAAGTTCTTCCTTAAGTTTCGGAGCGATTTCCTTCCGGTAAATCTCTTTTAGTCGTGCCATGGTCTTCTACCTAGCAGTGTTCAAGCATCAACCGCTTTTTGGGTCGACTTGAAGACACGAATTTTCTTACCGTCTTCTACTTTGAAACCAACGCGGTCAGCCTTGTTGGTTTCGCCGTTGAAGATGGCGACGTTGGAAGCGTGCAGTGGCGCTTCTTTCTCGACGATACCGCCCTGTACGCCCGACATCGGGTTAGGCTTGGTATGACGCTTGACCAGGTTCAGACCACCAACAACCAGACGGTTGTCAGCAAGAACCTTCAGCACCTTACCGCGCTTACCTTTGTCTTTGCCGGCGATCACGATGATCTCGTCGTCACGACGAATCTTTTGCATGTCGGATCTCCTTACAGCACTTCTGGGGCGAGCGAGACGATCTTCATGAACTTCTCAGTACGAAGTTCACGGGTCACTGGCCCAAAGATACGGGTGCCGATCGGCTCTTGCTTGTTGTTCAGAAGAACAGCAGCGTTGCCATCAAAGCGGATAATGGAGCCATCAGCACGACGTACGCCGTGACGAGTGCGGACTACAACAGCAGTCATCACTTGGCCTTTTTTCACCTTACCGCGAGGAATTGCTTCCTTCACGGTAACTTTGATGATGTCACCGATACCAGCGTAACGACGATGGGAGCCACCCAGCACCTTGATGCACATAACGCGGCGAGCGCCGCTGTTATCGGCCACATCGAGCATGGATTGAGTCTGAATCATATAATTTCTCCGACCCCTAGCCCTTAGACTTCCACAGCGCGTTCGAGAACATCAACCAGCGCCCAAGACTTGGTCTTGGCCATCGGACGAGTTTCACGAATAGTGACTTTGTCGCCGATGTGGCACTGATTGGTTTCGTCGTGCGCGTGCAGCTTAGTCGAACGCTTAACGTATTTACCGTAGATCGGGTGCTTAACGCGACGCTCGATCAGAACGGTGATGGTTTTGTCCATCTTGTCGCTGACAACACGGCCAGTCAGCGTACGGACAGTTTTTTCGGCTTCAGCCATGATCACTTACCTGCCTGCTGGTTGAGCACAGTCTTCACGCGAGCGATGTCACGCTTAACTTGCGAGAGCAGATGAGACTGCCCCAACTGGCCAGTTGCTTTCTGCATGCGCAGATTGAACTGGTCGCGCAGCAAGCCGAGCAGTTGCTCGTTCAGCTGCTGTGCGGATTTTTCACGAAGTTCATTCGCTTTCATCACATCACCGTCCGTTTAACAAAGGAGGTGGCGAGCGGCAGCTTTGCAGCAGCCAGGGCGAAAGCCTCACGCGCCAGCTCTTCAGAAACACCCTCGATCTCATACAGGACTTTACCTGGCTGAATCTGGGCAACCCAGTACTCCACGTTACCCTTACCTTTACCCATACGAACCTCGAGAGGTTTTTTGGAGATCGGCTTGTCCGGGAATACACGGATCCAGATCTTGCCGCCACGTTTTACGTGACGGGTCAGAGCACGACGCGCTGACTCGATCTGACGAGCGGTGAGACGACCACGAGCAACAGACTTCAGCGCGAACTCGCCGAAGCTGACTTTGCTACCGCGCAGTGCCAGACCACGGTTGTGGCCGGTCATCTGCTTGCGGAACTTCGTACGCTTTGGTTGCAACATTTGGCGTACCCCTTACTTAGCAGCTTTTTTACGAGGCGCTGGTGCTTGTGGCTTCAGCTCTTCTTGGCGACCACCAATTACTTCGCCTTTGAAGATCCAAACCTTTACACCGATCACACCATAAGTGGTGTGAGCTTCGTAGTTGGCATAGTCGATGTCGGCACGCAGGGTGTGCAGTGGCACACGACCTTCGCGATACCATTCAGTACGTGCGATTTCAGCACCGCCGAGACGACCGCTCACTTGGATTTTGATGCCTTTGGCACCAATGCGCATGGCGTTCTGTACTGCGCGCTTCATAGCGCGACGGAACATTACGCGACGCTCCAGCTGCTGAGCTACGCTCTGCGCAACCAGCATACCGTCGAGTTCCGGCTTGCGGATCTCTTCGATATTGATGTGCACAGGCACACCCATTTGCTTGGTCAGGTCCTGACGCAGTTTCTCAACATCTTCACCTTTCTTCCCGATAACGATACCTGGACGAGCGGTGTGGATGGTGATACGTGCAGTTTGGGCCGGACGATGGATATCGATACGGCTTACGGACGCGCTTTTTAGTTTGTCTTGGAGATACTCACGCACCTTCAGATCAGCGAACAAGTAGTCCGCATAAGTCCGACCGTCTGCGTACCAGACGGAGGTGTGCTCCTTGACGATTCCCAGGCGAATGCCAATGGGATGTACTTTCTGACCCATCTCTTCGACTCCGTTACTTGTCAGCAACCTTGACAGTGATATGGCAAGACCGCTTGACGATGCGATCAGCACGGCCTTTGGCACGTGGCATGATGCGCTTCAGCGAACGCCCTTCGTTGACGAAAACGGTGCTGACCTTCAGGTCATCAACGTCTGCGCCTTCGTTATGCTCGGCGTTGGCTACGGCCGACTCCAGCACTTTTTTCATGATCTCGGCGGCTTTCTTACTGCTGAAAGCCAACAGGTTGAGCGCTTCGCCCACCTTCTTCCCGCGGATCTGGTCGGCGACCAAGCGGGCTTTCTGGGCGGAGATTCGAGCGCCCGACAACTTAGCGGCTACTTCCATTTCCTTACCCCTTAACGCTTGGCTTTCTTGTCAGCCACGTGCCCACGATAAGTGCGGGTACCGGCGAACTCGCCCAGTTTATGGCCAACCATGTCTTCGTTCACGAGAACTGGGACGTGCTGACGGCCGTTGTGTACTGCGATGGTCAGACCGACCATTTGTGGCAGGATCATCGAACGACGCGACCAGGTTTTAATTGGTTTGCGATCGTTCTTTTCCGCCGCCACTTCGATCTTCTTCAGTAGGTGAAGATCAATAAAAGGACCTTTTTTCAGAGAACGTGGCACTGTCGTATCCCTCTATTTACTTGCGACGACGGACGATCATTTTGTCGGTACGCTTATTACCACGAGTCTTCGCGCCCTTAGTCGGGAAGCCCCATGGCGATACCGGATGACGACCACCAGAGGTACGACCTTCACCACCACCATGTGGGTGGTCAACCGGGTTCATGGCAACACCACGAACGGTTGGGCGAACGCCACGCCAGCGTTTGGCACCAGCTTTACCCAGCGAACGCAGGCTGTGCTCGGAGTTCGAGACTTCGCCCAGGGTCGCACGGCATTCAGCCAGGACTTTACGCATTTCACCGGAACGCAGACGCAGGGTAACGTACACGCCTTCACGAGCGATCAGCTGAGCCGAAGCACCAGCGGAACGAGCGATCTGTGCGCCTTTACCTGGCTTCAGTTCGATGCCGTGTACGGTAGAACCGACTGGAATGTTGCGCAGTTGCAGAGCGTTGCCTGGCTTGATAGGAGCCAGAGCGCCTGCGATCAGCTGGTCGCCAGCACTCACGCCTTTAGGGGCGATGATGTAGCGGCGCTCGCCGTCTGCGTAGCAGAGCAGTGCGATGTGAGCAGTACGGTTTGGATCGTATTCGATACGCTCGACAGTGGCGACGATGCCATCTTTGTCGTTGCGACGGAAATCGACCATACGGTAATGCTGCTTATGACCACCACCGATGTGACGAGTGGTAATACGGCCATTGTTGTTACGACCACCAGTCTTCGATTTTTTCTCGAGCAGCGGTGCGTGAGGAGCGCCTTTATGCAGCTCCTGGTTGACCACCTTGACCACAAAACGGCGGCCAGGGGAAGTCGGTTTGCATTTAACGATTGCCATGATGCACCCCTTCCTTACTCAGCACTGCTGCTGAAATCGAGATCTTGGCCTGGCTGAAGGGAGATAACTGCCTTCTTCCAGTCATTACGCTTGCCCAGACCGCGAGCAGTGCGCTTGCTCTTACCCAGAACGTTCAGGGTAGTGACGCGCTCTACTTTCACGCTGAACAGGCTTTCGACGGCCTTCTTGATTTCCAGCTTGGTTGCATCAGTAGCAACCTTGAAAACGAACTGGCCTTTCTTGTCTGCCAGAACCGTAGCCTTCTCGGAAACGTGCGGGCCAAGCAGAACTTTAAATACGCGTTCCTGGTTCATCCCAGCAGCTCCTCGAATTTCTTCACGGCCGACACGGTGATCAACACCTTGTCGTATGCGATCAGACTAACTGGATCGGAACCTTGCACGTCACGTACATCTACGTGTGGCAGGTTACGAGCAGCCAGGTACAGGTTCTGATCAACAGCGTCCGACACGATGAGAACATCGGTCAGGCTCATGTTGTTCAGCTTGCCCAGCAGATCTTTGGTTTTCGGAGTTTCAACAGCGAAATCCTGAACCACGACCAGACGATCAGTACGCACCAGCTCAGCAAGGATGGAACGCATTGCTGCGCGATACATCTTCTTGTTCAGCTTCTGGGAGTGATCCTGTGGACGAGCTGCGAAAGTGGTACCGCCGCCACGCCAGATTGGGCTACGGATAGTACCGGCACGAGCACGGCCAGTACCTTTCTGACGCCATGGGCGCTTGCCGCCACCACGAACGTCGGAACGGGTCTTTTGCTGCTTGCTACCTTGACGGCCGCCGGCCATGTAGGCCACGACTGCTTGGTGAACCAGCGTCTCGTTGAATTCGCCGCCAAATGTCAGTTCGGAAACTTCGATCGCTTGAGCGTCATTTACATTTAATTGCATGTCAGCTTCCCCTTAACCGCGAGCCTTGGCTGCTGGACGTACAACCAGGTTGCCGCCAGTAGCGCCAGGAACAGCGCCCTTGACCAACAACAGATTGCGTTCAGCGTCCACGCGCACTACTTCCAGGGACTGCACGGTCACGCGCTCAGCGCCCATATGACCGGACATTTTTTTGCCCTTGAATACACGACCAGGAGTCTGGCACTGGCCGATAGAGCCTGGGACGCGGTGGGATACGGAGTTACCGTGGGTGTTATCTTGCCCGCGGAAATTCCAACGCTTGATCGTACCCTGGAAGCCTTTACCTTTGGACTGACCGGTTACATCAACCAGTTGACCAGCGGCGAAGATTTCAGCGTTGATCAGATCGCCAGCCTGGTACTCGCCTTCTTCAAGACGGAATTCCATGGTAGTGCGACCAGCGGCAACGTTCGCTTTAGCGAAGTGGCCAGCCTGAGCTGCTGTTACACGCGAAGCACGACGCTCGCCGACAGTGACTTGCACTGCACGATAGCCATCGGTCTCTTCAGTTTTGAACTGGGTGACGCGATTCGGCTCGATCTCAATGACCGTGACCGGAATGGAGACACCTTCTTCGGTGAAAATACGGGTCATACCGCATTTACGACCGACTACACCAATAGTCATGTTGTAAACCTCATGAGTGTACGGGGCTTTCACCCGCTATGGCCGCCCATTTCAGAGCGTTACACGACCAAGACCGAGTCTTAGCCGAGGCTGATCTGCACTTCCACACCGGCCGCAAGATCAAGCTTCATAAGAGCATCAACGGTTTTATCCGTTGGCTGGACGATGTCCAGAACGCGCTTATGAGTGCGGATTTCGTACTGGTCACGCGCGTCTTTGTTGACGTGCGGGGAAACCAGAACGGTGAACCGCTCTTTACGGGTAGGCAGTGGAATTGGACCACGCACTTGAGCACCAGTACGTTTCGCGGTTTCCACGATTTCCTGGGTTGATTGGTCGATCAGGCGATGGTCAAAAGCCTTCAACCTGATACGGATTTGCTGATTTTGCATTGGATTTCAGACTCCGGCTGCTATTCCCACCGGGCGCAATACGCCCGTTAAAAGGAGGCGCAATTCTATAGACGCCCCAGATAGGTGTCAACCCAATAAAAAAGCCCCCGCTGAGCGGGGGCTTTTTCAATTCATCAAGCAGACTCTATAAAAGAGAATTACTCGATGATTTTAGCTACGACGCCAGCGCCGACGGTACGACCGCCTTCACGGATAGCGAAACGCAGACCGTCTTCCATCGCGATGGTTTTGATCAGGGTAACAGTCATCTGAATGTTGTCACCTGGCATTACCATTTCAACGCCTTCTGGCAGCTCGCAGTTACCAGTCACGTCAGTAGTACGGAAGTAGAACTGTGGACGATAGCCTTTGAAGAACGGAGTGTGACGACCGCCTTCTTCCTTGCTCAGAACGTAAACTTCTGCGGTGAACTTGGTGTGCGGCTTAACCGAACCTGGCTTGACCAGAACCTGACCACGCTCAACGTCGTCACGCTTGGTACCACGCAGCAGAACGCCGCAGTTCTCGCCAGCACGACCTTCGTCGAGCAGCTTGCGGAACATTTCAACACCGGTGCAGGTGGTGGTGGTGGTGTCGCGCAGACCAACGATTTCCAGTGCATCTTGAACGCGAACGATACCGCGCTCGATACGACCAGTCACAACAGTACCACGACCCGAGATCGAGAATACGTCTTCGATTGGCATCAGGAATGGCTTGTCGATCATACGAACTGGTTCTGGGATGTAGCTGTCCAGAGTTTCAACCAGTTTCTTGACGGCAGTGGTGCCCATCTCGTTGTCGTCTTTGCCTTCCAGCGCCATACGAGCCGAACCGATGATGATTGGAGTGTCATCGCCCGGGAAGTCGTAGGTGGACAGCAGGTCGCGAACTTCCATCTCAACCAGTTCCAGCAGCTCAGCGTCGTCTACCAGGTCAGCCTTGTTCAGGAAAACCACGATGTACGGAACGCCTACCTGACGAGACAGCAGGATGTGCTCACGGGTTTGTGGCATCGGACCATCAGCGGCCGAGCAAACCAGGATAGCGCCGTCCATTTGAGCAGCACCGGTGATCATGTTCTTCACATAGTCAGCGTGACCTGGGCAGTCAACGTGAGCGTAGTGACGGATCAGCGAGTTGTACTCAACGTGTGCGGTGTTGATGGTGATACCGCGAGCTTTTTCTTCTGGAGCGCTGTCGATCTTGTCGAATTCAACTACGGCCGAACCGAAAACTTCGGAGCAGACGCGAGTCAGAGCAGCGGTCAGAGTGGTTTTACCGTGGTCAACGTGACCGATGGTGCCAACGTTGACGTGCGGTAGGGAACGATCAAATTTTTCTTTAGCCACGACAATTAACTCCTAGCCTAAAGGGGCTGAATCAGCCTTGTTTTTTGGTTACGGATTCGACGATGTGCGACGGAGCCGTATCGTATTTTTTGAATTCCATAGAGTAGCTTGCGCGACCCTGAGACATGGAACGAACGTCGGTCGCATAACCGAACATCTCACCCAGTGGAACCTCGGCACGGATAACCTTGCCGGACACTGTGTCTTCCATACCCTGGATCATGCCGCGACGACGGTTAAGGTCGCCCATTACATCACCCATATAGTCTTCAGGCGTAACAACCTCTACCGCCATGATCGGCTCGAGCAACTCACCACCACCCTTCTGGGCCAGTTGCTTGGTCGCCATGGAAGCAGCCACCTTGAACGCCATCTCGTTGGAGTCGACGTCGTGGTAAGAACCATCGAACACGGTAGCCTTCAGGCCGATCAGCGGATAGCCGGCAACAACGCCGTTCTTCATCTGCTCTTCGATACCCTTCTGGATAGCCGGGATGTATTCCTTAGGAACCACACCACCTACTACTTCGTTCACGAATTGCAGACCTTCCTGACCTTCGTCAGCAGGAGCAAAACGGATCCAGCAGTGGCCGAACTGGCCACGACCGCCGGACTGGCGAACGAACTTGCCTTCGATTTCGCAGTTCTTCGTGATGCGCTCACGGTACGAAACTTGAGGCTTGCCGATGTTGGCTTCGACGTTGAACTCACGGCGCATCCGGTCAACCAGGATGTCCAGGTGCAGCTCGCCCATGCCGGAGATGATCGTCTGACCAGTCTCTTCATCAGTCTTAACGCGGAAAGACGGGTCTTCCTGAGCCAGTTTGCCCAGAGCGATACCCATTTTTTCCTGGTCATCCTTGGTCTTAGGCTCTACGGCAACCGAAATAACCGGCTCCGGGAAGTCCATACGAACCAGGATGATTGGCTTGTCAGCGTTGCAGAGGGTTTCACCAGTGGTGACGTCCTTCATGCCGATCAGGGCCGCGATGTCGCCAGCGCGTACTTCCTTGATCTCTTCACGGGCGTTTGCGTGCATTTGCACCATACGACCCACGCGCTCTTTTTTACCTTTAACCGAGTTGATCACGCCGTCGCCGGAGTTCAACACGCCCGAGTAAACGCGGACGAAGGTCAAGGTACCCACGAATGGGTCGGTAGCGATTTTGAACGCCAGTGCCGCGAACGGCTCGTCGTCACTTGCGTGACGCTCCATTTCCTCTTCCTCGTTATCAGGGTTGGAACCCTTGATCGCAGGAATGTCGGTTGGAGCAGGCAGGAAGTCGATAACGGCGTCGAGAACCAGGGGAACACCCTTGTTCTTGAACGACGAACCGCACACAGCCAGAACGATTTCGCCAGCGATAGTGCGCTGACGCAGAGCGGCCTTGATCTCTTCGATCGACAGCTCTTCGCCTTCCAGGTACTTGTTCATCAGCTCTTCGCTGGCTTCGGCCGCAGCCTCAACCATGTTGCTGCGCCATTCGGTGGCGAGCTCGAGCATGTCCGCAGGGATTTCCTTGCGAACAGGAACCATACCCTTGTCAGAGTCGTTCCAGTAAACAGCCTGCATGTTGATCAGGTCGATCTGGCCCTGGAAGTTATCTTCCGAACCGATAGCCAGCTGAATCGGCACCGGAGTGTGACCCAGACGCTGTTTGATCTGACCGATCACGCGCAGGAAGTTGGCACCAGCACGGTCCATCTTGTTTACGTAAACAAGACGTGGAACGCCGTATTTGTTGGCTTGACGCCATACGGTTTCCGACTGAGGCTCAACACCCGAAGTACCGCAGAATACAACGACAGCGCCGTCGAGTACGCGCAGGGAACGCTCAACTTCAATAGTGAAGTCTACGTGGCCTGGGGTATCGATGACGTTGAAGCGGTGCTCATGCGCATACTGCTTCTCGGAACCTTTCCAGAAGGCGGTGATAGCAGCAGAAGTAATGGTAATACCACGCTCCTGCTCCTGCACCATCCAGTCTGTGGTCGCGGCGCCGTCATGCACCTCGCCCATTTTGTGACTTTTGCCGGTGTAAAAAAGGACGCGCTCGGTGGTGGTGGTTTTACCAGCATCCACGTGAGCGACGATACCGATGTTACGGTAGCGACTAATCGGAGTAGTACGAGCCATAAAGCCCTCGCAAAATTAGTGAAGCTAAAATTAGAAGCGGTAGTGCGAGAAAGCTTTGTTGGCTTCGGCCATACGGTGCACGTCTTCACGCTTCTTAACAGCAGCACCTTTACCTTCAGCAGCATCCAGCAGTTCGCCAGCCAAGCGCAGAGCCATAGACTTCTCGCCACGCTTACGGGCGAAGTCTACCAACCAGCGCATTGCCAGAGCGTTACGGCGGGAAGGACGAACCTCGACCGGAACCTGGTAAGTAGCACCACCAACGCGGCGCGACTTCACTTCGACCAGCGGAGCGATGGCGTCGAGTGCTTTTTCGAAGAGTTCCAGGGGATCGGTGCCGGCCTTACGAGCCTTCACGGTTTCCAGGGCACCATAAACGATACGCTCGGCAACGGCTTTCTTGCCGCTTTCCATAACGTGGTTCATGAATTTGGCGAGGATCTGGCTTCCGTATTTCGGATCGTCCAGAATCTCACGCTTTGCTGCTACGCGACGTCTTGGCATGATAAGCCCTCAAGCGGTCTTCAGGTTAGTTCGGGACAGATCCAGTGGATGCAAGCCCGACCTTACTCTTATCGACTCAATAAAATGAAAATCTGCAAAACGGCCGATTACTTCGGACGCTTGGTACCGTACTTCGAACGACCCTGGTTACGGCCTTTAACGCCGGAAGTATCCAAGGAGCCGCGAACGGTGTGGTAACGAACACCTGGCAAGTCTTTTACACGACCGCCGCGGATCAGTACCACGCTGTGCTCTTGCAGGTTGTGGCCTTCACCACCGATGTACGAGGAAACCTCGAAACCGTTGGTCAGACGCACACGGCATACTTTACGCAGTGCCGAGTTAGGTTTTTTCGGCGTAGTGGTGTACACACGGGTGCACACGCCACGACGTTGCGGGCAGTTCTGCAGCGCAGGCACGTCGGATTTCTCGACGATACGCTTACGCGGCTGACGTACCAGCTGGTTGATAGTTGCCATCTACTAGCTCCACTGTTGTCTTGCGACGCTATTGTCTTGCAAGAAAAGCAAAATGGCAGGAACGGATTCCCGCCAAATTTAGGGGATCAAGAGTCTAAAGAGGATCTTGTCCCCAGTCAAGGCAAGGCCCCGACCTCCCCGCCCGTCGAACCTTGACAATTTGTCTCGATTCGACGAACGGAGTGATCAGGGCCTCAGCTTATTTACCGCAGAACTCAGTTACCGCTCGAGTTCAGCGCTTCGGTCAGTGCAGCTTCCACTTCACTGGCGCTTACGCGCAACGGCTTGTCTGCATCACGGCGACGCTTGCGCTCGCTGTGATAAGCCAGACCGGTACCGGCCGGGATCAGACGACCCACAACCACGTTTTCTTTCAGGCCGCGCAGGTAATCGCGCTTGCCGGTGACTGCCGCTTCGGTCAGTACGCGAGTGGTTTCCTGGAAGGAAGCCGCCGAGATGAACGATTCGGTGGACAACGACGCCTTGGTGATACCCAGCAGAACGCGGGTGAACTTGGAGACAAACTTGTCTTCCGCACTCAGACGCTCGTTCTCTACCAGTACGTGAGTCAGTTCCATCTGGTCGCCCTTGATGAAGCTGGAATCGCCGGACTCGGAGATCTCAACTTTACGAAGCATCTGACGCAGGATGGTCTCGATGTGCTTGTCGTTGATCTTCACGCCTTGCAGACGGTAAACGTCCTGGATCTCGTTCACGATGTACTTGGCCAGCGCGCTCACACCCAGCAGACGCAGGATGTCGTGCGGATCGCTTGGACCGTCGGAGATAACTTCGCCGCGGTTTACCTGTTCGCCTTCGAACACGTTCAGGTGACGCCACTTCGGAATCAGCTCTTCGTACGGATCGCTACCGTCGTTCGGGGTAATGACCAGACGGCGCTTGCCCTTGGTCTCTTTACCGAACGCGATGGTGCCACTGACTTCAGCCAGAATCGACGCTTCTTTCGGACGACGGGCTTCGAACAAGTCGGCAACACGCGGCAGACCACCGGTGATGTCACGAGTCTTCGAAGTTTCTTGCGGGATACGAGCGATAACATCACCGATCGCGATCTTCGCACCGTCCGCCACACCGACCAGGGCGTTGGCTGGCAGGAAGTACTGAGCGATAACGTCAGTGCCTGGCAGCAACAGATCCTTGCCGTTGTCGTCGACCATCTTCACGGCTGGACGGATTTCTTTGCCCGCAGCTGGACGATCTTTCGCGTCGAGTACTTCAATGTTGGTCATACCGGTCAATTCGTCAGTCTGACGCTTGATCGTGATGCCTTCTTCCATGCCCACGTAGGTCACGGTACCTTTCATTTCGGTAACGATCGGGTGAGTGTGCGGATCCCACTTGGCCACGATTGCGCCAGCGTCGACCTTGTCACCTTCTTTAACCGAAATCACGGCACCGTACGGCAGCTTGTAACGCTCGCGCTCACGACCGAAGTCATCAGCGATTGCCAGCTCACCGGAACGGGACACAGCAACCAGGTGGCCATCCACACGCTCAACGTGTTTCAGGTTGTGCAGACGGACGGTACCGCCATTCTTCACCTGAACGCTGTCGGCTGCGGAAGTACGGCTTGCCGCACCACCGATGTGGAACGTACGCATGGTCAGCTGGGTACCCGGCTCACCGATGGACTGGGCAGCGATAACGCCGACCGCTTCACCGATGTTCACCTGGTGACCACGCGCCAGATCACGGCCGTAGCACTTGGCGCAAATGCCATAGCGGGTTTCGCAGCTGATCGGCGAACGCACGATCACTTCGTCGATGCTGTTCAGCTCGATGAACTCGACCCACTTCTCGTCTACCAGGGTACCGGCAGGAACGATGACGTCCTCGGTGCCTGGCTTGAATACGTCACGGGCAATAACACGACCCAATACGCGCTCACCTAACGGCTCTACAACGTCACCGCCTTCAATGTGCGGAGTCATCAGCAGACCGTGTTCGGTGCCGCAATCGATCTCGGTTACAACCAGATCCTGCGCCACGTCTACCAGACGACGAGTCAGGTAACCGGAGTTCGCGGTTTTCAACGCGGTATCCGCCAGACCTTTACGAGCACCGTGAGTCGAGATGAAGTACTGGAGTACGCTCAGACCTTCACGGAAGTTCGCAGTAATCGGCGTTTCAATGATGGAACCGTCCGGCTTGGCCATCAGACCACGCATACCGGCCAGCTGACGAATCTGTGCTGCGGAACCCCGCGCACCCGAGTCGGCCATCATGTACATCGAGTTGAAGGACTCTTGGTCGACTTCATTGCCGTGACGGTCGATGACTTTCTCTTTCGAGAGGTTGGCCATCATCGCCTTGGAAACTTCGTCGTTCGCCTTCGACCAAAGGTCGATCACTTTGTTGTACTTCTCGCCCTGGGTTACCAGGCCGGAGGCGTACTGGCTCTCGATCTCTTTCACTTCGTCGGTGGCTGCACCGATGATGCGGGCTTTTTCGTCCGGGATAACGAAGTCGTTAACACCGATGGAAACGCCGGAGATGGTCGAGTAAGCGAAACCGGTGTACATCAACTGGTCAGCGAAAATCACGGTCTCTTTCAGACCAACCACGCGGTAGCACTGGTTGATCAGCTTGGAGATCGCCTTTTTCTTCATCGGCAGGTTGACGACGTCGTACGACAGACCTTTTGGCACAACCTGGAACAGCAGCGCACGGCCGACGGTGGTGTCGACGATACGGGTACCGCTCACGCTGTTGCCGTCACGGTCGTTGACGGTTTCGTTGATACGAACCTTGACCTTGGCGTGCAGTGCGGCTTCGCCGGCACGGAACACACGGTCAACTTCCTGCAGATCCGCGAATACGCGACCTTCGCCCTTGGCGTTGATCGCTTCACGAGTCATGTAGTACAGACCCAATACAACGTCCTGCGACGGAACGATGATTGGCTCACCGTTGGCTGGCGACAGAATGTTGTTGGTCGACATCATCAACGCACGCGCTTCGAGCTGGGCTTCCAGCGTCAGCGGTACGTGCACGGCCATTTGGTCGCCGTCGAAGTCGGCGTTGTACGCGGCACAGACCAGAGGGTGCAGCTGGATAGCCTTACCTTCGATCAGTACCGGTTCAAACGCCTGGATACCCAGACGGTGAAGGGTCGGTGCACGGTTGAGAAGAACCGGGTGTTCGCGAATCACTTCAGCGAGAACGTCCCAAACCTCTGGCAGTTCGCGCTCGACCATTTTCTTGGCCGCTTTGATGGTGGTCGCGAGACCACGCATTTCCAGCTTGCCGAAAATGAACGGTTTGAACAGCTCGAGAGCCATCTTCTTCGGCAGACCGCACTGGTGCAGACGCAGGGTCGGACCTACGGTAATTACCGAACGACCGGAGTAGTCAACACGCTTACCGAGCAAGTTCTGACGGAAACGACCTTGCTTACCCTTGATCATGTCAGCCAGGGATTTCAGAGGACGCTTGTTCGAACCGGTGATAGCGCGGCCACGACGACCGTTGTCGAGCAGTGCATCGACAGCTTCCTGCAACATACGCTTTTCGTTGCGCACGATGATGTCCGGAGCGGACAGATCCAGCAGGCGCTTCAAACGGTTGTTACGGTTGATCACTCGACGATACAGATCGTTGAGGTCGGAAGTCGCGAAGCGACCGCCATCCAGCGGGACCAGTGGACGCAGATCTGGCGGCAGAACCGGCAGAACGGTCAGCACCATCCACTCTGGCAGGTTGCCGGAACCCTGGAAGGCTTCCATCAACTTCAGACGCTTGGACAGCTTCTTGATCTTGGTTTCCGAGTTGGTTTGCGGAATCTCTTCGCGCAGACGGCCAATCTCGTGCTCCAGGTCGATAGCGTGCAGCAGTTCACGGACAGCTTCTGCACCCATGCGGGCGTCGAAGTCGTCACCGAACTCTTCCAGCGCTTCGAAGTACTGCTCATCGTTCAGCAGCTGACCTTTTTCAAGGGTGGTCATGCCCGGGTCGATAACGACATAGCTCTCGAAGTAGAGAACGCGTTCGATATCACGCAGGGTCATGTCCATCAGCAGGCCGATACGGGACGGCAGCGATTTCAGGAACCAGATGTGGGCAACCGGCGAAGCCAGTTCGATGTGCGCCATGCGCTCACGACGAACCTTGGCCAGTGCAACTTCAACGCCGCACTTCTCGCAGATCACACCACGGTGCTTCAAGCGCTTGTACTTACCGCACAGGCACTCGTAATCCTTTACCGGGCCAAAGATCTTGGCGCAGAACAGACCGTCACGCTCAGGTTTGAACGTACGGTAGTTGATGGTTTCCGGCTTTTTAACTTCACCGAACGACCACGAGCGGATCATCTCAGGCGAGGCCAATCCGATACGGATGGCGTCGAACTCTTCGACTTGACCCTGGTTTTTCAGCAAATTCAGTAGGTCTTTCAAGGCCTTTCCTCCTGGCGGAGCAGAGAGCGGGCAATCCTGCCCCGCTCTCGATCGCGTCACGTGTTATTCGGTTTCCAGATCGATATCGATGCCGAGGGAACGAATTTCCTTGATCAACACGTTGAAGGACTCGGGCATGCCCGGCTCCATACGGTGATCGCCATCCACGATGTTTTTGTACATCTTGGTACGGCCGTTCACATCGTCCGACTTCACTGTGAGCATTTCTTGCAGAGTGTATGCAGCACCGTATGCTTCCAGTGCCCAGACCTCCATCTCCCCGAAACGCTGACCACCGAACTGTGCCTTACCACCCAGCGGCTGCTGAGTAACCAGGCTGTACGAACCGGTAGAACGCGCGTGCATCTTGTCGTCTACCAAGTGGTTCAGCTTCAGCATGTACATGTAGCCAACGGTAACTGGACGCTCGAACTTGTTGCCGGTACGGCCGTCAGTCAGCTGCATCTGGCCGCTTTCCGGCAGGTCTGCCAGTTTCAGCATGGCCTTGATTTCGCTTTCCTTGGCACCGTCGAACACTGGAGTGGCCATTGGAACGCCGCCACGCAGGTTCTTCGCCAGATCCAGGATTTCCTGATCGGAGAAGCTGTCCAGATCTTCGTTACGACCGCCGATCTGGTTGTAGATCTCGTCCAGGAAGGTGCGCAGTTCAGCGACTTTACGCTGCTCTTCGACCATCCGGTTGATCTTCTCGCCCAGACCTTTGGCCGCGAGGCCCAGGTGGGTTTCAAGGATCTGACCAACGTTCATACGCGAAGGTACGCCCAGCGGGTTGAGAACGACGTCGACCGGGGTGCCATTGGCATCGTGCGGCATGTCTTCAACCGGCATGATCACGGAGACCACACCTTTGTTACCGTGACGACCGGCCATCTTGTCGCCCGGCTGGATGCGACGACGGATTGCCAGGTAAACCTTGACGATTTTCAGCACGCCTGGAGCCAGGTCATCGCCCTGCTGCAGTTTGCGCTTCTTGTCTTCGAACTTGTCGTCCAGCAGACGGCGGCGATCAACGATGTAGGCCTGAGCCTTCTCGAGCTGCTCGTTCAGAGCATCTTCAGCCATGCGCAGTTTGAACCACTGACCATGCTCAAGACCGTCGAGAACTTCGTCGGTGATGTCCTGACCTTTCTTCAGACCGGCGCCGCCTTCAGCCTTGTGGCCTACCAGAGCGGAGCGCAGACGTTCGAAGGTCGCGCCTTCAACGATACGGAACTCTTCGTTCAGATCCTTGCGGATCTCGTCCAGCTGGGACTTCTCGATCGACAGTGCACGAGCATCACGCTCAACGCCGTCGCGGGTGAAGACCTGTACGTCGATGACAGTACCTTTGGTACCGGTAGGTACACGCAGGGAGGTGTCTTTAACGTCGCTGGCTTTTTCACCGAAGATCGCACGCAGCAGTTTTTCTTCCGGAGTCAGTTGGGTCTCGCCTTTCGGAGTGACCTTACCTACCAGGATGTCGCCTGCGCCGACTTCAGCACCTACGTAAACGATACCGGCTTCGTCCAGCTTGTTCAGTGCAGCTTCACCCACGTTCGGGATGTCTGCAGTGATTTCCTCTGGGCCAAGCTTGGTGTCACGGGCCACACAGGTCAGTTCCTGGATGTGGATCGTGGTGAAGCGGTCTTCCTGAACCACACGCTCGGACAGGCAGATGGAGTCTTCGAAGTTGAAGCCGTTCCATGCCATGAACGCGATGCGCATGTTCTGACCCAGTGCCAGTTCACCCATATCGGTGGACGGGCCGTCGGCCATGATGTCGCTACGCTGAACGCGATCGCCCTTTCTCACCAGCGGACGCTGGTTGATGCAGGTGTTCTGGTTCGAGCGGGTGTATTTGGTCAGGTTGTAGATGTCGACACCAGCTTCACCGGTTTCAACTTCGTCATCGGCAACACGAACCACGATACGGCTGGCATCAACAGAGTCGATCACGCCGCCACGACGAGCCACGACGCAAACGCCGGAGTCGCGAGCCACGTTACGCTCCATGCCGGTACCTACCAGCGGCTTATCAGCGCGCAGGGTTGGTACAGCTTGACGCTGCATGTTCGAACCCATCAACGCACGGTTGGCGTCGTCGTGCTCGAGGAACGGAATCAGCGAGGCAGCAACCGAAACTACCTGCTTCGGCGATACGTCCATCAGGGTGACGTCTTCCGGCGCCTTGACGGTGAATTCGTTCAGGTGACGTACGGCTACCAGCTCGTCGATCAGGACTTTCTGGTCGTTCATGGTCGCCGAAGCCTGCGCGATCACGTGATCGGCTTCTTCAATGGCGGACAGGAACACGATCTCGTCAGTGACCACACCCTCTTTCACCACGCGGTACGGGCTTTCCAGGAAGCCGTACTGGTTGGTGCGGGCATAAGCAGCCAAGGAGTTGATCAGACCGATGTTCGGACCTTCCGGCGTTTCAATCGGGCAGACACGACCGTAGTGAGTCGGGTGTACGTCGCGGACTTCAAAGCCTGCGCGCTCACGAGTCAGACCGCCAGGGCCGAGTGCAGAGACACGACGCTTGTGGGTGATCTCGGACAGCGGGTTGTTCTGGTCCATGAACTGCGAGAGCTGGCTGGAACCGAAGAACTCTTTCACCGCCGCAGCCACTGGCTTGGCGTTGATCAGGTCTTGCGGCATCAGGCCTTCGCTTTCAGCCATCGACAGACGCTCTTTGACCGCACGCTCAACACGTACCAGGCCAACGCGGAACTGGTTCTCGGCCATTTCGCCTACGCAGCGAACACGACGGTTACCCAGGTGGTCGATGTCATCGACGATGCCTTTACCGTTACGGATGTCGACCAGAGTCTTCAGTACCGCGACGATGTCTTCCTTGCACAGCACGCCCGAACCTTCGATCTCGGTACGACCGATACGACGGTTGAACTTCATCCGGCCGACCGCAGACAGGTCATAGCGCTCAGGGCTGAAGAACAGGTTGTTGAACAGGGTTTCGGCAGCGTCTTTGGTTGGTGGCTCGCCTGGACGCATCATGCGATAGATCTCGACCAGCGCTTCCAATTGGTTGCTGGTGGAGTCGATCTTCAGCGTGTCGGAGACGAACGGACCGCAGTCGATGTCGTTGGTGTACAGAGTTTCGATACGAACGACGCCGGCCTTGGCGATTTTCGCCAGGACTTCAGTCGACAGTTCGGTGTTGCACTCTGCCAGGATTTCGCCGGTGGCCGGATGCACGATGACCTTGGCGGTGGTGCGACCCAGGACGTAGTCCAGAGGCACGTCCAGCTCTTTGATCCCGGCTTTTTCCAGCTGGTTGATGTGGCGGGCAGTAATACGACGGCCCTGCTCGACAATAACCTTGCCTTTATCGTCCTGGATATCGAGGACAGCCACTTCACCGCGCAGACGCTGAGGCACCAGCTCCAGGCTCAGGCCTTCGCCTTTAACGTGGAATACGTTGGTGGTGTAGAACGCGTCCAGCACTTCTTCGGTGGTGTAGCCGAGCGCGCGCAGCAGTACCGAAGCCGGCAGCTTGCGACGACGGTCGATACGCACGAACACGCAGTCTTTCGGGTCGAACTCAAAGTCCAGCCACGAACCGCGGTAAGGGATGATGCGCGCGGAGTAAAGCAGTTTGCCGGAGCTGTGCGTCTTGCCGCGGTCGTGGTCGAAGAACACGCCCGGGGAACGGTGCAGCTGGGAAACGATAACACGCTCGGTACCGTTGATTACGAAGGTACCGTTCTCAGTCATCAATGGGATTTCGCCCATGTAGACTTCTTGCTCTTTGATGTCCTTGATCGCTTTGTTCGACGATTCTTTGTCGAAAATGATCAGGCGCACTTTTACCCGCAAAGGTACGGCGAAAGTTACACCGCGCAATACGCATTCTTTGACATCAAATGCCGGTTCGCCCAGGCGATAACCGACGTACTCCAGCGCAGCATTGCCGGAGTAGCTGATGATCGGGAAAACGGATTTGAAGGCCGCATGCAGGCCCACGTCGCGGAACTGATCTTTAGTCGCTCCCGCTTGCAAGAATTCACGATACGAATCCAGCTGGATGGCCAGGAGGTACGGCACATCCATGACGTCCGGCAACTTGCTAAAGTCCTTGCGGATACGTTTTTTCTCAGTATATGAGTAAGCCATCAGCGTTCCCCAGCTTGGTCACCTGCTTGTTTGGCCCCTCCCGACGGGAGCAGCCAGAAAATCGTGCAAACCCCATGGTTTGCGCCACCGCATCGGGTGGTTACAGCACCTTTATCAGCACCGACCCAGTCGGCTGCCAATAACGGAAAAAGGCCGGTGGCAAGAGCCACCAGCCATCAGCCTGTCGCTTGACGCTCGGGCTGGAGGAGCAAAGTCGATACTTATTTCAGTTCGACTTTAGCGCCTGCTTCTTCCAGCTTCTTCTTAGCGTCTTCAGCAGCTTCTTTCGAAACGCCTTCAGCTACAACCTGAGGAGCGCCGTCTACTTTCTCTTTGGCTTCTTTCAGGCCCAGACCAGTCAGTTCACGAACTGCCTTGATCACGTTAACCTTCTTCTCGCCAGCTTCCAGCAGAACAACGTTGAACTCGGTTTGCTCTTCAACAACAGCGGCAGCAGCAGCTGGACCAGCCGAAGCGGCAGCAGCGGTAACGCCGAAGGTTTCTTCCATCGCTTTGATCAGCTCAACGATTTCCACTACGGATTTCTGGCCGATTGCTTCGATGATTTGTTCGTTAGTCAGAGACATGACTCAATTCCTGAATTGGGGGACGGCCTACGCGACCATCGAAATAAACAAAAAACGCGAGAAGTTGACGAGCCTTAGGCTGCAGCAGCTTCTTTCTGGTCGCGAATTGCCGCCAGAGTACGAGCCAATTTGCTGGTAGCGCCTTGAATCACGCTCATCAGCTGAGAAATTGCTTCGTCACGGGTCGGCAGAGTTGCCAGTACGTCGATCTGATTAGCTGCGAGGAACTTGCCCTCGAACGCAGCTGCCTTGATCTCGAACTTGTCCTGACCCTTGGCAAACTCTTTGAAGATACGGGCAGCAGCGCCCGGATGTTCGTTCGAGAATGCAATCAGGGTCGGGCCGGTGAACACGTCGTTGAGAACACTGTATTCAGTGTCAGCAACAGCGCGCTTGAGCAGGGTGTTACGTACAACACGTACGTAAACGCCAGCTTCACGAGCCTCTTTACGGAGTCCGGTCATTGCGCCTACTGTTACGCCACGTGCATCAACCACGACAGCGGACAGAGCGACTTTGGCAGCCTCGTTGACTTCAGCGACGATGGCCTTCTTGTCTTCGAGATTAATTGCCACGGGTTTAACTCCTGCTTGTTACCGTTTCACTCGATCGAAACCGAATGTCGTTTTGGTGTCTGATTCGGTAAGGAACCGGGAGCACCATCTGCGTAGGCTTGTGGTTTAAGGCTTGCGCCGCCTACGGTCTTGGATAGCCCCCGCCAGGCAGGGACCCCAATCTTTCAATTGGCGCGAATAATCGCACCAACCTTTGTCTTACGCGTCCAGCGAGCTCTGGTCGATTACCAGACCTGGGCCCATAGTGGTGCTCAGGGTAACGCGCTTGACGTAAATACCTTTCGAGGAAGCTGGCTTGATACGCTTCAGATCAGCGATCAGGGCTTCAACGTTTTCCTTCAGCTTGACGGCATCGAAGCCGATCTTGCCAACGGAGGTGTGGATGATGCCGTTTTTGTCGGTGCGATAACGAACCTGACCAGCCTTGGCGTTTTTAACCGCGGTGGCTACGTCTGGAGTTACGGTGCCGACTTTCGGGTTAGGCATCAGGCCACGTGGACCGAGGATCTGACCCAGTTGACCTACAACGCGCATGGCATCCGGGGATGCGATCACTACGTCATAGTTCAGGTCGCCGCCTTTCATTTCGGCAGCCAGGTCGTCCATACCTACACGGTCAGCGCCGGCAGCCAGAGCGGCCTCAGCAGCTGGACCCTGGGTGAACACAGCAACGCGAACGGTCTTGCCAGTGCCGTGTGGCAGCACAGTAGCGCTACGAACAACCTGGTCGGATTTACGCGGGTCTACACCCAGGTTTACAGCAACGTCGAACGACTCGCTGAACTTGACAGTCGACAGCTCAGCCAGCAGAGCAGCAGCGTCTACAATGTTGTAGGCCTTGCCTGCTTCGATTTTGCCGGCGATAGCCTTTTGACGCTTGGTCAGCTTAGCCATTACACACCCTCCACGTTAAGGCCCATGCTACGAGCAGAACCGGCGATAGTACGCACGGCTGCATCCATATCAGCTGCAGTCAGATCCGCGTTTTTGGTTTTCGCGATTTCTTCCAGCTGAGCACGGGTAACAGTGCCAACCTTAACGGTGTTCGGACGAGCGGAACCACTGGTCAGACCGGCCGCCTTCTTCAGCAGAACCGAAGCAGGGGTGGATTTGGTTTCGAAAGTGAAGCTACGGTCGCTGTAGACAGTGATGATCACTGGAGTCGGCAGACCTGCTTCAAGACCCTGAGTACGGGCGTTGAAAGCCTTGCAGAATTCCATGATGTTCACGCCGTGCTGACCCAGAGCAGGACCAACAGGTGGGCTTGGGTTAGCCTGAGCGGCCTTCACTTGCAGCTTGATGTAAGCGGTAATCTTCTTGGCCATGAGGCACTCCAATTACGGGTTCGAACGCCTCGAAAGGCTCCCCGGTTACTTGCGCGTTTATCCCAGTGACGACAAAACCCCACAGCCTAGGGCTGCGGGGTTGGGATGCTTGTTCAGCTAGACCTTTTCGACCTGACTGAACTCCAACTCTACCGGAGTAGAGCGACCGAAAATAAGCACTGCCACCTGGACACGGCTCTTTTCGTAGTTAACTTCTTCGACAGTGCCGTTAAAGTCAGCGAATGGCCCGTCAGTAACACGAACCACCTCACCTGGCTCAAACAGAGTCTTCGGCTTCGGCTTATCGCTACCATCGGCCACGCGACGCAGAATGGCTTCCGCCTCTTTGTCGGTGATTGGAGCGGGCTTGTCGGCGGTACCGCCAATAAAGCCCATCACCCGAGGAGTATCCTTGACCAAGTGCCAAGTACCCTCGTTCATATCCATCTGTACCAGCACATAACCTGGGAAGAACTTGCGTTCGCTTTTGCGCTTCTGGCCATTACGCATTTCAACCACTTCTTCAGTGGGAACCAGAATTTCGCCGAAGCCATCTTCCATGCCAGCCAGCTTTACGCGCTCAATCAGCGAGCGCATGACATGCTTCTCGTAACCCGAGTAAGCATGCACAACGTACCAACGCTTAGCCACGGGACACCCTTAGCCGACAATCAAGGAAACAAGCCAGCCGAGCAGGGAGTCAACACCCCACAACAGCAACGCCATAACGATAACCACAGCAACAACGATCAACGTTGTCTGCGTGGTTTCCTGGCGAGTTGGCCATACGACTTTACGAATCTCGGTGCGAGCTTCCTTAACCAGTACAAAGAACGACTTGCCCTTTGCGGTCTGCAGGCCTACAAAGGCAGCTACAGCAGCAATTACGAGCAAAGCGAGTACACGATACAGGATCGGCGAAGCAGCGTAATACTGATTGCCAACAACGCCAACAATCACCAAAGCAACTACTACAAGCCACTTGAGCAGATCGAAGCGAGAGCCTTGAGCTTCAGCCTTAGGAGTCATCTATGAAGATCCTGTGAAAAGAAAGCCAGACACACCGAGTGAATCTGGCAGGTCAGGAGGGAATCGAACCCCCAACCTACGGTTTTGGAGACCGTCGCTCTGCCAATTGAGCTACTGACCTAAAACAAAATCAGGCCGACCATTATGCCGGCCCGAAAAATACATTACAACCGCTTATTCGATGATTTTAGCTACGACGCCAGCGCCGACGGTACGACCGCCTTCACGGATAGCGAAACGCAGACCGTCTTCCATCGCAATGGTTTTGATCAGGGTAACAGTCATCTGAATGTTGTCACCTGGCATTACCATTTCAACGCCTTCTGGCAGCTCGCAGTTACCAGTCACGTCAGTAGTACGGAAGTAGAACTGTGGACGGTAGCCTTTGAAGAACGGAGTGTGACGACCGCCTTCTTCCTTGCTCAGAACGTAAACTTCTGCGGTGAACTTGGTGTGCGGCTTAACCGAACCTGGCTTGACCAGAACCTGACCACGCTCAACGTCGTCACGCTTGGTACCACGCAGCAGAACGCCGCAGTTCTCGCCAGCACGACCTTCGTCGAGCAGTTTGCGGAACATTTCAACACCGGTGCAGGTGGTGGTGGTGGTGTCGCGCAGACCAACGATTTCCAGTGCATCTTGAACGCGAACGATACCGCGCTCGATACGACCAGTCACAACAGTACCACGACCCGAGATCGAGAATACGTCTTCGATTGGCATCAGGAATGGCTTGTCGATCATACGAACTGGTTCTGGGATGTAGCTGTCCAGAGTCTCAACCAGTTTCTTGACGGCAGTGGTGCCCATCTCGTTGTCGTCTTTGCCTTCCAGCGCCATACGAGCCGAACCGATGATGATTGGAGTGTCATCGCCCGGGAAGTCGTAGGTGGACAGCAGGTCGCGAACTTCCATCTCAACCAGCTCCAGCAGCTCAGCGTCGTCTACCAGGTCAGCCTTGTTCAGGAAAACCACGATGTACGGAACGCCTACCTGACGGGACAGCAGGATGTGCTCACGGGTTTGTGGCATCGGACCATCAGCGGCCGAGCAAACCAGGATAGCGCCATCCATTTGAGCAGCACCGGTGATCATGTTCTTCACATAGTCAGCGTGACCTGGGCAGTCAACGTGAGCGTAGTGACGGATCAGCGAGTTGTACTCAACGTGTGCGGTGTTGATGGTGATACCGCGAGCTTTTTCTTCTGGAGCGCTGTCGATCTTGTCGAATTCAACTACGGCTGAACCGAAAACTTCGGAGCAGACGCGGGTCAGAGCAGCGGTCAGAGTGGTTTTACCGTGGTCAACGTGACCAATGGTCCCTACGTTGACGTGGGGCAGGGAACGATCAAATTTTTCCTTAGCCATCGATAACACCCTCAACAGAAGAATTAGACGAACGATATCTACCATTAAAACAAAGGCAGATATTTTCATATCTGCCTTGTTATATGGAGCTCTTGAGCGGATTTGAACCGCTGACCTCACCCTTACCAAGGGTGTGCTCTACCAACTGAGCTACAAGAGCGTAACACTTTGCACAACCTGCAAACTTGGAGCGGGTAGCGGGAATCGAACCCGCATCATCAGCTTGGAAGGCTGAGGTTCTACCACTAAACTATACCCGCGGAGCTTGCAGCTCACGCTAAAAATGGTGGAGGGGGAAGGATTCGAACCTTCGAAGTCGTAGACGTCAGATTTACAGTCTGATCCCTTTGGCCGCTCGGGAACCCCTCCTAAGCGAGCCGGCATTCTATACTATGCCGACCTTCTGTCAAGCATTTTCTCATTAAAAACCTGAGGTTAGCTGCGTTGACACTGCTCCGCTTTGACAACCTGTTTAGGTGTTCGCTGTGGAGCGGGCGCCATTCTATGCAAACTATTCCAGCGGTGCAACCCCTTCACACAGCATTATTTTATGTTTTAACTCATTGAATTCCTTGGAAAGGTTCTGCAACTGCACATCCCCCAATAAACGCTGGCTTTCGGGCGCAATGCGCAACCAGTAACCAGGCTCAGGGAGATCCTTTTGCAATGGTTGAGCCTTCACATTCATGGCCACCAGCCGCTGCTGCAGTCCGGAAACGCCCTCCTCGCGACTCAAACCGCCCAAGAACAGACAATCCTGTCCGGCGCGGCGCGCGCCCGGCACTTCTCGGGAGTCACCACCAGCTTCGCTCAGCAAGCGAATGTCCTGCTGAGATCCACGGTACATGCTGAGAGGCGTGACATCTTTTGCACGCAAGGGCGCTTCCTGCTGATGCCAGACGTAATAGAACACATTGAGTACAACAAGCAGCAGGAACAACCAACGCATACAAACCTCAAGATAAAGGACACGCCATGGCCAGCCCTACAAACACCAGGTCAGGGACAATCCGAGCATCAGGCACGACGTCCGCAACCAATCCAGCGTCGCCGCCTGTAATAAAGACGGTGAAGCCCTCCCCCCAATAGGATCGAGCCATTTCCATTTGGGTCAGGACAAATCCTCTCAACATCAAGGAGCATCCACGCTCCACCGCCTCGACAGTGCTCCGCCCCGGGGCATGACTCGTCAAGGCTCGCTCAGCGGCCAAATCTCCGTAACGGATATTCCGGGTGTGAGTGCGCAACTGATTACGCATCAATGGCATTCCAGGGCAAATAAAACCGCCGAGATGCTCCCCTTCAGCATTAATAAAATCCGCCGTCACAGCAGTGCCGAAATCCAGAATCAGACAGGCGCCTGCAGCCAGGTGAAAACCACCAAGCATCGCCAACCAGCGATCCAGCCCCAGACGCTCATAGTCGTCATAGCCATTCCTGACACCAGACATTTCACTGGCCGACTTGGCACACACGACCGAAACGCCGAACGTCTGCTCAAGAGTCCGACTGAGCGCGGCCGTTTCTTCACCGGTTCTGACACTGACCAAGCGACATTTGCGCAGCAATAGGCCGTCAAATGCACGCAGGCTATCCACCAGCGCTTGATCCGAGTCGACCACGCCTTCCGCGAAAAGACCTCCAGCCGCAGTACTCAATACGCGCCACTTGATAAAGCTGTTCCCACAGTCGAGCTCAAGAATCATCACGCAACCTCAGGCTGAGCTCACCACCACTAAATACTTTTTCCACGCCATCCACCATCAAGCGCAACGCACCTTGACCATCAATGCCGAGCACTACACCTTCTATATGACTAACGCCGGCAATCAAAGAAACCGGTCGACCCTGCCACATATGCCCCTTCTCCCACTCCTCCTGGAGCGCCGAAAAGCCATCGGCCTGATGGCGCTGGATATAGCCGCGCAGTTGCTCACTCAGTTCAGCCACCAAGACGTTGCGATCACAGCTTTTGCCTGTCTCCAGCCGTATCGATGTCCATTGCTGGTCAACCTCATCAGCAATCTGCATGTTTACATTGATGCCTATACCCAACACCACATGGCATACATCTGCTGGATCACCTACAAGCTCGAGGAGGATACCGGCGATTTTCTTGTTTCCAACCAGCACGTCGTTGGGCCACTTCAATCCAGCTCCCGACACGCCCAGCCTTCGCAGGGTATGCATAACCGCCAAACCGACCACCAGACTCAAGCCCTCAAGCTGGCGCATGCCACCTTCGATGCGCAGGACAAGGCTGTAATAGAGATTTTCAGCGAAGGGGCTTACCCACTTACGCCCCCTACGGCCACGACCAGAAATCTGCCGCTCTGCCAATACCAGGAACGGTGCCACTCGACCTTGATTGATCGCGCGTAGCGCTTCTGCATTGGTGGAATCAATGGAATCAAAGACTGTAATTGGCCAAACCGCTGCCAAGGCACCAATTTTGAGAGGATCGAGCAGCGTCAAGGGCGCAGCCAGCTGATAGCCTCTGCCCCGCACTTTGTTAATGGACAACCCGAGTTCAGCCTCAAGATGCTGAAGCTGCTTCCATACCGCACTCCGACTGATACCCAAGGCAAGCCCGAGAGCCTCGCCAGAATGGAATCGACCATCCTTCAAAAGATTCAACAACGTCAGCATGCAGGTCTCGCCTCACAATGAGGCCCGAATAATAGCCATGAGCCGGGCGATTGCATAGAAATCAAG
>NZ_JANLOG010000097.1:0-45845 GCF_025466205.1 Pseudomonas sp. 13B_3.2_Bac1 | reverse complement strand
TGTTTTTAAAAAGCAAAATCAAAAGATCGCAGCCTTCGGCAGCTCCTACACAGTATGAGTATCAGGCAGCTGCGCCGGTGTTTGCCTGCACCGCACAAGTCGCTGGCTGCTCAGCCAGCGGCACAAACGTGCGGCGGTCTGCCGCCAGCGCATCGATCGAGCCGGTCTCGATGTCATACACCCAGCCATGCAGATTCAGCAGGCCTTTCTCCTGGGCCAGGCGCACGCTCGGGTGGGTCTGAATATTCGCCAGTTGCGCGATCACATTTTCCCGCACCATCGAACTCAATTTCGCCGCGTCATTGGCGTGCGGCCGCGCCTCGTTCACCACTTTCGCCGACTCGGCATGTTGCAGCCAGCCGCTGACGGCGGGCAGATGATCCATGCATTTGCACTGGGCAATCGCGGTCATCGCGCCGCAATCGGAGTGCCCACAGATCACGATGTCAGTCACCCCAAGCACCGCCACCGCGTATTCCACCGTTGCCGAAACCCCGCCCGGATGCGGGCTGTAGGACGGCACGATATTGCCTGCGTTACGGATCACGAACAGCTCGCCGGGTTCTTGCTGGGTCAGCAGTTCCGGCACCACGCGGCTGTCGGAACAGGTGATGAACAAGGTTCCGGGTTGCTGGGTGGTCGCCAGGTGTTTGAACAGTTCGGTGCGTTGCGGGAAGGCTTCGTTCTGGAACTTCAGGAAACCGTCGATCAGGCTTTTCATGGTGTAGTCCTCTTAGTTCGAGCAACCGTTGCCGAATTCGCTGTATTGAAGAATGTGTTTGTCGCCATTGCTGTCCAGATACGTCATCTCCACCGGCACCACGCCACAGACGTCGGCAACCGGGGTAATGCTCACGACTTCGGCGATGTCCAGGTGCATGCCGTAGTGGTAGGCCACGGCATCTTCATCGGCATGAACCTGAGTGGACAGGCCGGCAAGCAGGGCAAGGGCCAGCAGAATTTTTTGCATGGGGCAGCCTCCAGACGTATTGGGGAACGGTTGCAATGAAAGTGTTGGTGTGGCCCGCCCCTCGGGGCGGGCCAGGCGGATCAGAACGGACGCAGGGGCAGGAACTTGCCGTCGAGGGTGACCACGGCGCGGGAGCCGCCTTCCGGGTCTTCGACTTTCTTGATGTCGAGTTTGAAGTTGATGGCGCTGATGATGCCGTCGCCGAACTGCTCGTGGACCAGGGCTTTGAGGGTGGTGCCGTAGATCTGGATCATCTCGTGGAAGCGGTAGATGGTCGGGTCGGTCGGCACGCCGCTGAGGCTGCCGCGCAGCGGGATGATCTGCAGGGCGGCAACGGCGTCGGCGTCCAGTTCAAGTTTGTCGCCAACCACTTGCGCGGCGGTTTGTGGCAGCGGGTGCTGGCCGAGCAGGGCAGCGGTGACGTAGGCCAGGCTCAGGCCGGTGTCGTCGGCCAGATCCTGCCACGACAGGCCTTTGCGTGCCTTGATGTCGAGAATGCGGGTGGTCAGGGCCAGGCTGGCATCGTTGTAGGCGTGGGACTGTTGCATGGTGTCACTCCTTTCAGGGTTGGCTTGCTGTGTGGGAGCAATCTTCTGCCGATTGATCCATAGCGTCCAAGACCGATATACAATGCTTCGCATAAGCTCTGCCTATAGATGGTGATCCCATGTTGTTGCGACATTTGCGTTATCTGCTGGCCGTGGCCGACCACGGCGGCTTCACCCGGGCGGCGGAGGCGTTGCATGTGTCGCAGCCGACCTTGTCGCAACAGATCCGCCAACTGGAAGAAAGCCTCGGGGTGAGCCTGTTTGATCGCACCTCGCGCACGGTCAAGCCCACCGATGCCGGTGAGGCCTATATCGAATGCGCGCGGCGGGTGCTGGTGGAACTGGAGGCGGGCAAGCGGGCGTTGCATGACGTGAAGGATCTGTCCCGTGGCAGCTTGCGTCTGGCCATGACCCCGACCTTCATGGCCTATCTGGTCGGGCCGTTGGTGCGCGATTTCGCGGCGCGCTATCCGGGTATTCATTTGCAGATTTTCGAACTGTCGATGGACGACATCGAGGTTGGGCTGGCGGATGACTCGCTGGACATCGCGATTGCCTTTACCCCGGTGCGCCACCCGGACATCGAGTGCATTCCGGCGTTTACCGAAACCCTGGGGATCATGATCGGCCGCGAGCATCCGTTGTACGAGAGCACTTCGGTGCTGACGGCGAGTGACCTTGCGCAGCTGGATTTCGCCTTGCTGGCGTCAGACTTCATTACCCGGTTATCGATTGATGAGTATTTTCGTCAGCAGGGGATTACGCCGAAGGTGCGGATCGAGGTGAACTCGGTGAGTACATTGCTCGAGGTAGTGCGCCATTCGCCAATGGCGACGATGTTGCCGGAGGCGATTGCCACCGAAGACCGGGTGCTGCGTCGGCTGCGGGTCGAGAACGAAGCGCCGCAGCGCGGGGCGGCGTTGTTGCGGCGGCGCAATAATTACCACAGTGCGGCGGCGGTGGCGTTTATGAATCTGGTACTGGAAACGAAAATCTAACCAACGACACATTCCCCCTGTAGGAGCGGGCTTGCTCGCGAAAGCGGTGTATCAGTTGATGTGATGGTGACTGACACGGCCCATTCGCGAGCAAGCCCGCTCCCACAGATTTTGTGGTGAATGCTGAATATAAAAAAGGGCCTGCTCTTGCTACTTGTGAAGTAGCAGAGAGCAGGCCCTTTTATTTATTGAAGTTGTAACTCAGTAGAACCGATCAATCACCCGAACTTCATTCTTGTTCTGCATCGAATCCCACGCCTGTTTCAGCGTCTGCAGCACATTGCCGATGAAGTCCCTGTCGGCCGCAGCTTTTTTGCCGACATAACCGTGGCCGCGGCGGTACATCTTCAGGCGGGCCAGCAGGTTCTGGTTGCTGCGGTCGAATTCTTCTTCACCAGCGTGGGGCGACAGGCAGTCGATATGCACCTGACCCGACTTGCTGATCCAGAGAATGTGGCTGTCGTGGCTGTCTTTTTGCGCAGCGAACATACGAGCCAGTTCTTCGATAGTAGGTTGATTGTTCAGATTCATGATGTTTGCCCCTTGACCAGTCTGGTGATCTTTCAAAGTTGATTCGCTAATACAGGTAGCCCATCGGTTAGTTGATCCCTGGCACCGAAACCAGGACGTCAGCGGTCGCCCGTGTGAAATACGGGGTCATGCATCTGTTGCATGTAGTCGTGTTGAATAACTGCTACGCAATAGCGTCACAACGAGGAGAAGCAGCGAAAACCGGGAGGCTCCTTGACGACGTTTTCAGGGTCGGCCACAAGCGTCTTGAGAATTTTCGCCAGCGCTTCTCGTCCTTGTACTGGACGTTCAGGCCAGGTCAGCTTCTTCAATCTGCCTTGTGGGCAGCGTGTATCCGGAAAAAACAACTCGGCGGTCAGACGAGTTTGCTCAAGCGTGTTACTGATGTTCCCGATCGGGGAACGTCTTCATCATGCAAAAGCAAAACGGTGCCGTCAACGGTTTTGTAGTGATTATTTTTGTTCACTACATATTGTCGGACAAAGCTGTTTTGGAATGAGAAAAGTTTCGTTCAGGCAACGGAAGCGGGGACGTTCAGGACGTAGAAGGTGCAGGGGTAACCGTCTACCGAGCGTTGCTGACGGGTGAACTCGCCACCGCTCAATTGCGGGATCAGCCCGGCCCAGAAGCGCTGTGCAGGCAGGTTGGCGTCGATATGAAAAATCTGCCATCGACCTGGCAGGCGGCTCAAGAGGGCAGAGACGACAAACTGCGCGACGCCTTGGCCACGAAAGCGTCGAGTGAGGAAGAAATAGCCGATGTTGTGTTCGGCGCCGTCGATGTGGGTTTCATCATCCACGGTCACGAAACCGGCCAACTCACCGTCGACGCGGATCAGGAACGGTTGGGTAGCTGGATTGCGCCAGTAATCGTCCTTCTGCTGAATGCTGAAGAAGCCATGTTCGCCGAGTTTCAGTGGTAGCCATTGGCTGAAGTCGTACATGTAGAACTGCATGAGGTTTTCGATGGTTTGCAGTTCGTCGCGGTGGGCGGGGTGTAGTTCGATGGTGGGCATGGTCAATGAACTCCAAAAGGGAGACTTAAGAACCCTGTGGCGAGGGAGCTTGCTCCCGCTGGGGCGCGAAGCGGCCCTAAAGCCTGCAATCGCGATGTTTCAGATAGACCATAGTTGCAGGTTTTGCGACTGCTGCGCAGCCGAGCGGGAGCAAGCTCCCTCGCCACAGGAGCTCAGCAGGTTTGAGTTATTTGGCGGTACGCTTGGTTGCACTGGCGGTTTTACTGCGCGCCGATTTGCGTTTCTTCTTCCACGGCGCCGCAGCCTTGCCGGCCGGTGGCGGGCCGCTGATGGTCAGGCTCAGCGCCGAACAGCGGGTGACCTGCTTGCTCATCCACGCCGCCTGTTTGGTGACGAACTCTTCCAGACTCATCTCGCCGCTCTGCACCATGTCCAGCGCCTGTTCCCAGATGGCGGTGGTGCCGGGGTCGGCAATTGCCCGGGGTACGGCGTCGATCAGGCTGAAGGCTGCAGGCGTCGCGGCCAGCGCCTTGCCGTTTTTCAGCAGATAACCGCGATCCAGCAGGCCCTGAATGATCGAGGCGCGAGTGGCTTCGGTGCCGATGCCGGTAGTGTCCTTGAGTTTCTGTTTGAGCAGCGGATCTTCCACCAGTTTGGCGACGTTCTTCATCGCCTTGATCAGATCACCCTCGGTGTAGGGTTTGGGCGGCTGAGTCCAGAGATCCTTGAGGTTCACGCCGGCCACGGCGCAATCGATACCCTGACTCAGCGCCGGGAGGGTTTGCGGTGCTGGCGCTTCACGACCCTTGGCCGGGGCGAGGGCTTCGGGCAAGGCGCGTTTCCAGCCCGGTTCGATAATCTGCTTGCCGACGGCGCGCAATGCTTCACCGGCGCAATCGAAATCGGCCTGGGTGCGATCGTATTCGTGGTTGGGCAGAAATTGCGCCAGATAGCGCGCGCGAATCAGGGTGTAGACCGCCCGGTGCTTACCGCTCAAACGCTCGAGATTTTTCGCCGCCGCTGTGGGGATGATGCCGTGGTGGGCGCTGACCTTGGCGTCGTTCCACGCCCGTGAGCGGCGTTGCGGGTCGAGGTGACCGTTCAGCGCATCGAGGCTTGAGTCGGCCTGACGCAGTGCAGCGAGTATCCCCGGCGCCTCGCTGTGCTGGCTCAGCGGCAGGAAGCCGCAATCACTGCGCGGGTAGGTGATGACCTTGTAGGTTTCGTACAGCGCCTGGGCGATGTCGAGGGTTTCCTGAGCGCCGAGACCGAGTTTCTTCGAGCAGACTTCCTGCAGGGTGCCCAGATCGAAGGGCAGCGGTGCCACTTCACGCATGCGCTCGGTGCGCAATTTCACCACCCGTGCGCTGGCCGCATTGCTGATTGCAGCCGCCGCTTGCTGCGCCAACGCCTGATTCAGGCAGCGATCCTGATCGTCGCAAACGTCGGAGGGCGCACGCCATTGTGCAGTGAACGGCGTGCCGTCGTGCAGCAGTTGCACATCGATCGCCCAATACGGCACCGGCACGAAATCGGCGATGCTGCGGTCGCGATCCACCACCAGCCGCAGTGTCGGCGTCTGCACCCGGCCGACGGGCAGCACGCCCTGATAGCCGGACTGACGGCCCAATAACGTGAACAGGCGACTCATGTTCATACCTATCAGCCAGTCCGCGCGGGAGCGCCCTAGGGCCGAGTGATACAGGCTGAAGGTTTCCGCTCCCGGCTTTAGTGCGGCCAGGGCCTTGCGGATCGACGCCTCATCCAGCGCCGACAGCCACAGGCGACGGATCGGCCCGCGATAGCGGCAGTGCTCGACCAGTTCCCGGGCAATCATCTCGCCTTCACGGTCGGCGTCGGTGGCGATGATCAGTTCGCTGGCCTCGCCCAACAGGCGCTTGACCGCCTTGTACTGGCTGGCAGTGCGCGGCTTGACGGTCATTTTCCACTTGTCCGGAATGATCGGCAGATCCGCCAGCACCCAGCGCTTGTAGCGCGCGTCGTAGGCATCCGGCGGGGCGGTTTCCAGCAGGTGGCCGATACACCAGGTCACCGTGACGTCCGTTCCCAGCCAACAGCCGTCGCCCCGGCGCTTGGCGCCCAGCACGGCCGCAATGTCTTTGGCCTGGGAAGGTTTTTCACAGAGGTACAGCCGCATAACCACCGTCGTCAATCAGTTCACTGGAGGTGCACAGAATGGCCGGAGTTCGCGCCCGGGGCAACTTTTATCTGTATGGATATACAGATAAAAACATTGCCGGGAATGACCGGTATTACCGGGACGGCGCAGGCGACTATCGAGAAATCGAATGGCACCGCGCTTGTCGGGCATGGCAGGTTCGTCGGGCCTTCAAGAAACGCGAGTGACAGGACGATCTCGCCAGAAGATCGCCACGGTCCGAACGCACTGACCACTCTGAAACAAGGAAGTCCCACCATGGCTCAAGCCAAAGCGAAAACCAGCAGCGCCTATGACGAAGTGAATGCCTTCAGCCACTTGTACGACCGTGGCGTCGGCCTGGTGAACGGCAAACCGTCGTTTACCGCCGACCAGGCAGCCGACGAAATCCTGCGCAAAAACCTGTCGTGGCACGACAAGAACGGCGACGGCAAAATCTCTCTCACTTACACCTTCCTCACCGAGAAACCGGCGAACTACAACCCGAACCTCGGCAACTTCAGCCAGTTCAGCGCGCAGCAAAAGGCTCAAGCCATACTGGCGATGCAATCGTGGGCCGATGTGGCCAAGGTGACATTCACTGAAGGCACAGGCGGCGACGGTCACATGACCTTCGGCAACTACGATGTCAGCACCGGCGGCGCGGCGTTCGCCTACCTGCCGAGCGGCGGCAGCTACGATGGCCAATCGTGGTACCTGATCAACAATCAATATCAGGTCAACAAGACCCCGGACACCAACAACTACGGGCGTCAGACCCTGACCCACGAAATCGGCCATACCCTCGGCCTGTCGCACCCGGGCGCCTACAACGCCGGCAATGGCAACCCGACCTACAACGACGCCAAGTACGCCGAAGACACCCGTGGCTACAGCCTGATGAGCTACTGGAGCGAAGCCAATACCGACCAGAACTTCAGCAAGGATGGCAGCGGAGCCTACGCCTCCGCGCCGTTGCTGGACGATATCGTGGCGGTGCAGAAACTCTACGGCGCCAACTACGCAACCCGCGCCGATGACACCACCTACGGTTTCGGCTCCAACGCCGGCCGCGATTTCTACAGCGCTACGTCGGCGGCGTCGAAAGTTGTGTTCTCAGTGTGGGACGGTGGCGGTAACGATACGCTGAACTTCTCCGGCTTCACCCAGAACCAGAAGATCAACCTCAATGAGGGTTCGTTCTCTGACGTTGGCGGGCTGGTCGGCAACGTATCGATTGCCTATGGCGTAACCGTGGAAAATGCAGTTGGCGGTTCGGGCAATGACCTGCTGATCGGCAACTCGGCCGTCAACCATCTGTTCGGCGGAGCCGGCAACGACATCCTTTACGGCGGTGGCGGCGCCGATGTGTTGTGGGGCGGCGAGGGTGCGGACACCTTTGTGTTCGGTGCAGCCAGCGATTCGACCAACAACCAGCCGGACTGGATCATGGATTTCAAAAGCGGCGTGGACAAGATCGACATCTCGGGCATCGCCGGTTTCGCCACGGGTGCGGCCACGTTGAACTTCGTCAATGCTTTCACCGGTCATGCGGGCGATGCGATCCTGACTTACTACGCGCAGGGCGGTCAGACCACGCTGCTGGTTGATCTGAGCGGGCAGGGGCAGATCGACTTTGCCGTTGGTGTGGTGGGGCAGGCGCTGGCGACTGATATCGTGGTTTGAGCTGATCCTGACTGACACCGACTCAGGGCAAGTGTTGTCCTGTGGCGAGGGAGCTGGCTCCCGCTCGGCGGCGAAGCCGTCGCAAAACCTGAAATCGCGTTATACCTGATGCAGCGCGATTTCCGGATTTGGGTCTGCTACGCAGCCCAGCGGGAGCAAGCTCCCTCGCCACAGTTCATTTGTCCCTGGAGAAACCCCCAATGAGCACCACCGGCCTCAACCCCGTAATCACCCTCGAAGAACTCTCCGGTTGCCTGCTGGTGAAATTCCACGGCATCCAGGTCGCGGCGTCCTCTCATGTGCTGGTTCTCCATGAGGCCAACTACCCGGCGGTGTACTACGTGCCCCGCGAGGACATCGACGAGAAATACTTCGCCCGCACCGACCACACCAGTTATTGCCCATACAAGGGCGATGCCAATTACTTCAGCCTGCAAGTGCCGGGGCATGAGGGGGCGAACGCGGTGTGGACGTACGAGAAACCGAAAATCTCGGTGGAGCAGATCAAGAACTATGTGGCGTTTTATCCTGATCAGGTGAAGTTTGAAGTGATCAAGGCTGACGCTTAGTTCCTGGATGAAGAGATTTAATTGTGGCGAGGGGATTTATCCCCGATGGACTACGTAGTAGTCCCATTTTTCACGGGGGCGCTACGCACCCCATCGGGGATAAATCCCCTCGCCACAGGTTTTTTTCACCAAAGGATCATGTGTGCAGGTTCAGATTCAGTTCTTGTCCAGATCGATATTCTTCGTCTCACGCAAACAAATCATCCCCACCACCAGGCTCACCCCGGTAATCAGCACCGGGTACCACAGCCCATAGAAAATATCCCCGGTGTACACCACCAGCGCGAATGACACGGTGGGCAGGAATCCACCAAACCAGCCATTGCCGATGTGATACGGCAGGGACATCGAGGTGTAGCGGATGCGGGTCGGGAACAGTTCGACCATCAGCGCCGCGAGCGGGCCGTAGCACATGGCCGAGATGATGATCAGCGCGACGATCAGGGCGACGATCATCGGTTTGTTGATTTGCTGCAGGTCGGCCTGTTGCGGATAGCCGGCGAGGGTGACGGCGCCGCGCAGGGCGGATTCGTCGTAGCCGTCGATCTTCACGTCACCGACGCTGACCTGCACGCCACTGCCGGCCGGGGCGGCGGCGCTGGAGTAGGGCAGGCCTTGCTTGACCAGGAAGGTCTTGACCTTGTCGCACGGGCTGTCGAATTTGGCCTTGCCCACCGGGTCGAACTGGAAGGTGCAGGTGGCTGGATCCGCCAGCACGGTGATCGGTGCCTGACGGCTGGCTTGATCGATTGCCGGGTTGGCATAGTGCGCCAGGGATTTGAAAATCGGAAAGTACAGCGCCGTCGCCAGCAGCAGGCCGAGCATCAGCACCGGTTTGCGTCCGACCTTGTCCGACAGCCAGCCGAAAATGATGAAGAACGGCGCGCCGATCACCACGCTGATGATCAGCAGGGTGTTGGCCACCGCCGGATCCATTTTCAGGAACTGGGTGAGGAAGAACAGCACGTAGAACTGCGCGGCGTAGAAGGTCACCGCTTGCCCGGCGTTGATGCTGAACAAGGCGATCAGCACCACTTTGAGGTTTTCCCATTTACCGAAGGATTCGCGGATCGGTGCTTTCGATGCCTTGCCTTCCTCTTTCATTTTCAGATACGCCGGCGACTCGTGGAGGCTCAGGCGGATCCAGGTGGAAATGCCCAGCAGCACGATCGACAGCAGGAACGGAATACGCCAACCCCAGACTTCAAACTGATCGCCAGTGAAGTAGCGGCACCCGAGCACCACCAGCAGCGACAGCAGCAGGCCGAGGGTTGCAGTGGACTGAATCCAGCTGGTGTGGAAGCCGCGTTTGCCGATTGGCGCGTGTTCCGCCACATAGGTCGCCGCACCGCCGTATTCACCGCCCAGGGCCAGACCCTGGAGCATGCGCAGCACCACCAGAATGATCGGTGCGGCAATGCCGATGCTGGCGTAGGTCGGCAGCAGGCCGACGCAGAATGTGGCGATACCCATCAGGATGATGGTGGCGAGGAAGGTGTATTTGCGTCCGATCATGTCCCCCAACCGACCGAACACCAGCGCCCCGAACGGCCGCACGATAAACCCTGCGGCGAAGGCCATCAGCGCGAAGATGAACGCCGTGGTGTCGTTGACTCCGGCGAAAAACTGCTTGCTGATCACCGCCGCGAGGGCGCCGTAGAGGAAGAAGTCATACCACTCGAAGACCGTCCCCAGGGACGAGGCGAAGATGACTTTCTGCGTGGCATTGCTGGTGCTGGCGCCGCTCGCGGCGTCCAGCGGCTGAGCGTGTTCTGACATATCGAAATCCCTCACAGTGATTGTTTTTGTTGTTCCACTGGTGTTGCGTGTCCGGGTGAAGCGCGATGTCTTGAATCTGCTGTTGATTCCTGTGGGAGGGGGCTTGCTCCCGAAGGGGCCGTGTCAGTCAAATCATGGGTGAATGACACTCCGCTTTCGCGAGCAAGCCCGCTCCCACACTGGGGCTGTGAACAGGTCCTGAAAGGATCAGCTGTGCCGCCTTCTCGGCAATCATCAGCGTAGGCGAACAGGTGTTGCCCGAGGTGATACGCGGCATGATCGAGGCGTCGGCGATGCGCAGGCCGGGCACGCCATGCACGCGCAATTGCGCGTCGACCACCGCGTCAGCGTCATTGCCCATGCGACAGGTGCCGACCGGATGGAAAATCGTCGTACCGATGCGCGCCGCCGCTTCGTGCAGTTGTTCTTCGCTTTGCAGGCTGTCGCCGGGCAGATACTCCACCGGTTTGAACGCTTGCAGGGCCGGGGCGCTGACGATGCGTCGGGTCAGGCGAATTGCGTCGGCGGCCACGCGCAGGTCTTCAGGATGGCTGAGGTAATTCGGTTGAATCAGCGGTGCTTCCTGCGGGTCTGCCGAACGGATGTCGATGCGGCCACGGCTCTGCGGACGCAGATCACACACCGACGCGGTGAACGCCGGAAAGCTGTGCAGCGGCTCGCCAAAACGCTCCAGCGACAGCGGCTGCACGTGGTATTCAAGGTTGGCGGAAGTCTGCTCTGGCCCTGAGCGGGCAAACGCGCCCAACTGACTCGGCGCCATCGACAACGGCCCGCTGCGGTCATACAGATAACGCAGGCCCATACCCATCTTGCCCCACACGCTGCCGGCGATCTGATTCAGGGTGCGGGCGTTCTGCAGTTTGTAGATCAGGCGCAGTTGCAGGTGATCCTGCAGATTGCCGCCGACTCCCGGCAGCTCATGAGTCACGCCAATGCCGAGGCGCTCGAGCAGTGGACGCGGGCCGATTCCGGAGCGCTGCAGAATGCTTGGTGACCCGACGGAGCCAGCGCAGAGGATGATCTCCTTGCGTGCCTTGAAGCTTTTCGTGTGCCCTTCGTGACGTGCGCTGACCTTCGATGCCCGCCCGTTTTCCAATAGCACGCGATCAACCTCAACCCCGGTCAGCACGGTCAGATTGGCCCGCTCGCGAATCGGTTTGAGAAAGGCCTTGGCCGCGTTCCAGCGCACCCCGGCCTTCTGGTTGACCTGAAAGTAGCCGCAACCCTCGTTGTCGCCCTGATTGAAGTCGTTGATGCTGGCGATGCCGCTCTGCTCGGCGGCGCTGCGAAACGCGTCGAGAATCGGCCACGACAGGCGCTGTTGCTCGACCCGCCATTCACCCTTGGCGCCGTGAAATTCAGCGGCGCCGGCGAAGTGGTTTTCGCTGTGTTTGAACAGCGGCAGCACGTCGTTCCAGGCCCAGCCCGGATTGCCCTCGGCCGCCCAGCCGTCATAGTCGCCGGCCTGGCCGCGCATGTAGATCATGCCGTTGATCGAGGAGCAGCCACCGAGCACTTTGCCGCGTGGGTAGCTCAGACTGCGGCCTTGCAGGCCGGGTTGCGCCTCGGTCTTGAAGCACCAGTCGGTGCGCGGGTTGCCGATGCAGAACAGGTAACCCACGGGGATGTGAATCCACGCATAGTTGTCGCGTCCGCCGGCTTCGAGCAGCAACACCCGCTGCTGCTTGTCTGCCGACAGTCGATTGGCCAGCAAGCACCCGGCAGGGCCGGCGCCGACCACGATGTAGTCGTATTCTTCAAGGGAAGTCTGCATTCCCTGACCTCGCTTTTTGTTTTTATTGTCGGACACTCTAGTTGTTAGCTTTCGTCAAAAGAATGTTAGTTTTTGCGCAGCCGCTGTGCGTTTTCAAACAGCCTGGATTGACGATAGCTGACAAGGACACCCCATGTTCGACTGGAACGACCTGCGGTTCTTTCTGGAGTTGCAACGCAGCGGCCGCCTGCTCACCGCTGCCCGGCGTCTGAACACCACTCACGCCACCGTGGCCCGTCATATCGAGGCCATCGAAAAGAGCCTCGGCACCGCGCTGTTCGTTCAGCACGCCCAAGGCTACGAAATGACCCCGGCGGGGGAGGCGCTGCTCAAGCACGCCGAAGCCATGGAAAACGTTGCGCTGCTGGCTCAGGAAGAAATCACCCAGTCCACCGCGCCGCTGGGCAAGATCCGCGTCGGCGTCACTGAGGGGCTGGGCATCAAGTTTCTCGCCAGCCGCATGATCGGCCTGTTCGAACGCTATCCGGGGCTGGAGGTGGAACTGGTCGCCGTGCCGCGCTTCGTCAGCATCCTCAACCGCGAGGCGGAAATCAGCATTCATCTGGAGCGCCCGGCGGCCGACATGCTGGTCACGCGCAAGCTCACCGACTATCGGTTGGCGCTCTATGCCAGCCAACGCTACCTCGACAACGCGCCGCCGTTGCGCAGCCGCGAAGACCTCGGGCGGCATGCATGGATCGGTTATGTCGATGATCTGTTGTTCAGTCAGGAACTGATGTTCCTCAACAGCTTCTGCCGCAGCCCGCGCGTGGTGTTCCATAGCACCAGCGTCATAGCCCAGCAGGAAGCGGCGCGCTCGGGATTGGGCATTGCGGTGTTGCCTTGCTACATGGCCGCGTCGGATCCGGATCTGGTGGCGTTGCTGCCGGATGACAGCATCGAGCGCAGTTACTGGATCAGCACCCGACGCGAGTTGCACAAGTCGGTAAGGCTGCGGGTGGTCTGGGATTATGTCGTCGGCCTTTGCGAAGCGGAGCAGGGCCTGCTGCGCGGATAGTCCCACCCCACAAAAATCCCCCAGTGGGAGCGGGCTTGCTCGCGAAAGCGGTATGTCTGTGGCATAGGTATCGACTGACACTACGCCTTCGCGAGCAAGCCCGCTCCCACAGGGGGTTCTGCGATGTGGCTTGAATCCGGGGTTGAATAATATATGGATATCCGTATATTCGGTTTTCCATATGTTCGAGCCCGCCCCCATGCTCACCCCCACCGAACTGTTCAAAAGCCTGGCCGATGAAACCCGTGTCCGCGCCACCTTGCTGATTGCCGAGCAGGGTGAGCTGTGTGTCTGCGAGCTGATGTGCGCCCTCGACGACAGCCAGCCGAAAATCAGCCGCCACCTCGCGCAACTGCGCAGCAATGGGTTGTTGCTTGATCGCCGTCAGGGCCAGTGGGTCTATTACCGGCTCAACCCGGATCTGCCGGATTGGGTTCGGCAGATCCTCAAGGTCACGGCCACGGCCAACACCGATTGGCTCAAGGACAATGCCTGTCGCCTGCACAACATGGATGGTCGTCCTGCCCGCGAAACCGCGTGCTGCTGAACTTCAAATATTCCCGGAGCTATCCATGCGTGTCCTGTTCATGTGCACGGCCAACAGTTG
Organism: Pseudomonas sp. 13B_3.2_Bac1; assembly: GCF_025466205.1. Lineage (NCBI taxonomy): Bacteria > Pseudomonadati > Pseudomonadota > Gammaproteobacteria > Pseudomonadales > Pseudomonadaceae > Pseudomonas > Pseudomonas sp. 13B_3.2_Bac1. The sequence goes on along the minus strand of NZ_JANLOG010000097.1, from coordinate 32,210 downwards.
CCGCAGCATCCTTTCCGAGGCCGTGTTCAATCATCTGGCACGCGAGGGTTTCGAGGCTGTGAGCGCCGGCAGTTTTCCCAAGGGCCAGGTGCTGCCACGCAGCCTGACGACTTTGCAACAGGCTGGTATCGCTATCGACGGTTTGTACAGCAAGGGCAACGACGCCTTCGAAGGCAACCCGCCGGACATCGTCATCACCGTCTGCGACAAGGCGGCGGGCGAAACCTGCCCGGTGTACTTCGGGCCGGCGATCAAATGCCATTGGGGGCTGGAAGATCCATCCGATGTGATCGGTGATGAGGCGACAGTGGATGAAGCGTTCCGTGCCACCGTGGCGATCATCGAGCGCCGCTGCGCAACGTTCCTCGGTCTTCCTTTCAAAACACTCAGCCGCGTTGAGCTTCAGCGCGAACTGGATCGCATCGGCTCCCTCTGAGCCGGAGGACATATGTCAGAGCACCTGCCCAATCTTGATCACACGCTGTTCGAAGGCCCGATCACATCACCTTCACACGAACATCAACCACGCATCCTGCTGCTCTACGGCTCGACCCGCGAACGCTCCTTCAGCCGTCTGCTGGTGGAGGAGGCCGCACGCTTGCTGGAGCACTTCGGCGCCGAAACGCGCATCTTCAATCCGTCCCGTTTGCCATTGCCGGATGACGCCCCGGTCGACCATCCCAAGGTGCAGGAACTGCGCGAGCTGGTGTTGTGGTCGGAAGGTCAGGTCTGGTGTTCGCCGGAACGCCACGGCGCGATGTCTGCGGTGTTCAAGGCGCAGATCGACTGGATTCCGCTGGAGCTCGGCGCGGTACGTCCGACTCAGGGCAAAACTCTCGCGGTGATGCAGGTCTGCGGCGGTTCGCAGTCGTTCAACGTGGTCAATCAACTGCGCGTACTGGGGCGCTGGATGCGCATGTTCACCATCCCCAATCAGTCTTCCGTGCCCAAGGCTTTCGCGGAATTCGACGAGGCGGGGCGCATGAAACCTTCGCCGTTCTATGATCGCGTGGTCGATGTGATGGAAGAGCTGGTGAAGTTCACCGTGCTGCTGCGCGAGCGCCAGGATTTTCTGGTGGATCGCTATTCCGAACGCAAGGAAAGCGCCGAGCAACTGATGGCGCGGGTCAATCAGCGCTCGATCTGAAATGCACAAACCTTCTAGCCTCAACCCGCCAATTGTGGATTACTGGCCCCAGCCCACCACTGTACGCACGCCATGAGCAACTGGATCGACCTTGCCCGCGACCGGGAAACCGGCATCGAAACTCTGCACGCGCATTTCGCCGGGCACGCGCACGCCTACGATCCGCACTGGCATGAAACGTATTTGATCGGCTTCACCGAGCAGGGCGTGCAGCGCTTCAACAGCCGTCGGGCGCGGCATGACAGCACGCCGGGCAAGGTTTTCATGTTGGAGCCCGGCGACATCCATGACGGCGATGCGCCGAGCCCGGACGGCTTCACCTATCGCATGCTCTATCTGCAACCGGCATGGTTGGAGCAGGCGCTGGATGGTGTGCATCTGGGCAGTTATGGCAGTGGCTTGCCGGGGATCGGCAGTGTGCTCAACGATGATCCCGAACTGGCCCGGGCCACCTTGTTTGCGTTCAATGCGCTGCATCAGCAGGACGTACGCATGGTGCGCGACGTGGCGCTGGATGCCTTGCTCGAACGACTGGCGATTCATCTGTACCGGCGACCGCAACCGAGCGCTGCCAACCGCGCACCGTTGATCGCCCGGCAGGCACGCGATTACCTGGTGGCCTACCACGAACAGGACATCAGCCTGCAAACCCTGGCCGACGTCTGCGGCACCGACCGCTTTCGCCTGACCCGCGCGTTCAAGGCAGCCTATGGACTCGCACCGCACGCGTGGCTGATCCAGCTGCGTCTGAGCCGTGGTCGGCAGATGCTTGCCGCCGGCATGCAGCCAGTGGAAGTCGCCGGTCGCCTCGGATTCGCCGATCAAAGCCATCTCGGCCGCTGGTTCGTGCGTGCCTACGGCATCACGCCGGGTGCCTATCAGCAACGCGCCATTGGCACCTTTCGACGCTGAACAAACGTTCAAGACCGTCACCTTGCTCAACCATCACAGTGGGCCCTGACTTTCTACAGGGCCGTGCCATGCTTGCGTTCATCCTCTTTGCCTTCGTTGCCTCGATCACCCCGGGGCCGACCAACCTGATCGTTCTCAGCACCAGCGCCCGACGCGGCTGGCGGCCGTGCCTGCCGATCATTCTCGGCGCGGGGGCGGGCGCCGCTTCACTGGTGTGGGTGGCAGGCGCTGGCGCCAGTACGCTGATGCTCCCCGGTGTGCGCCCGCTGATCAGTGCACTGGGAATGTGCTGGATGCTGTGGCTGGCGTGGCAGATCTTCAACGCCCCCGTTACCGCCATCGACCCCGAAGCGGGGGAAGCACGATCTGAACTGGGTTTAATCGGCGCAGCCTTCTTGCAGTGGGTGAACCCCAAATCGTGGTTTATGGCGATTGCCGTGATCAGCGTGTTTACCGCGCAAGGGCAGGGGCTGAATGCGCTGTGCCTGGCGTTCTTTCTGGTGTCGTTGCCGTGCCTGGGTGTCTGGGCGTTGTTGGGGCGTGGGGCGGCGCGCTGGCTGAGTAACCCGGCGCAGTTGCAGTGGCTGAACCGGATTCTGGCGGTGTTGCTGGTGGTCTCATCCGCCGCTGCGTTGCTGCACCACTGAGGCAATGGTTGAGTGATATATCAGAGGCTTTTTTTTCACAAAATTTGCAGGTGAAGTGCGGATAATGAACGGGCAATCTGCTGGGGGTCTTGAGGCTGCGAGGGCAGGGTGGTGCAATCGGTTCGCCCTGCAATTGCGTTGAGACCGTCGCTCACGACAATCACGAGGCACGTTATGACTCGCGACACCGCCGTCACCCGTTATGGAAAACTCTCAATCACCCTGCACTGGCTGATGCTGGCGCTGTTCGTTGGCGTCTATGCCTGTGTCGAAATCAAGGGCTACATGCCCAAGGGCAGCGAAGCGCGCGGCCTGCTGATGGGCTTCCACGGCCTGTTCGGCACGAGCATTTTCGTGCTGGTGTGGGTGCGTCTCCTCGGCCGCCTGAGCCCACGCCCGCCAATCACCCCCAAGCCGCCAGCCTGGCAGACCGGCATCTCGCACCTGATGCACCTGGCGTTGTACGTGCTGATGATCGCCACGCCGATCCTCGCCTGGCTGATGCTCGCCGCCGCCGACAAACCGTTCCCGTACTTCGGCTTCCACGTCCCGGCGCCGGTGGCGATCGACCCGGACTTCGCCAAACAGCTCAAGTACTGGCATGAAACGCTGGGCAGCACAGGCTACTGGCTGATCGGCTTGCACGCAGCGGCGGGGCTGTTTCACCACTACTGGGTGCGGGATAACACGCTGGTGCGGATGTTGCCGGGGCGCACGGAATAATCTTGATCTCCTTCATACATAATCCCTGTGGGAGCGGGCTTGCTCGCGAAGGCGGAGTATCAGCCACTGATGATTTCGGCTGACACGACGCCTTCGCGAGCAAGCCCGCTCCCACAGGTTTTGTGATGTGCTGAAGTAATCGACGCTTCAGGTTTTGCGCCGGCCTGCCGATGAAATCTGCACGATTTCAACGGATGCCATTCATGAACAAGGTTGTTGCTCTACTGGCGCTCACCGCCCTCATCGCAGGCTGCAAAACCAACAGCGCTTATACCCAGGTCGCAGATTTCCCCGCTCTGCGTTGCTTCGCCTACTGGGACGATAAAGCCATCACCTCGCTGGAAGTCAGCTACATCCGCGACCTCAGTCAGAGCGGTAACCTGCCGTGTACGATCATGCTGGGCGACCTGTACGAGAAGGGGCGCGGTGTGCCCCAGGACATTTCCAAAGCCAAGGCCCTCTATCAAGCCGTGGCCGATAAAGACGCCAGCGCCTATGGCCAACTTGGGCGCATGGCCGAAGAAGGCATCGGCGGGCCGGTCAATGACACCGATGCGCGGCAGTTTTACCAGCTTGCCGTGAGCAAGCCCGAGCAGCAGCGCAGTGAAGCCAAACTGGCCAAATACATGGAGGACGGGCGCGGTGGCCCGCAGGACCTGCAAGGCGCGCTGACGCATTACTTCAACGCCACGCAGTATCTCGGCGATGACTCGTGGCAAGGCATCGAACGTCTACGCGCCAAAGGCTTGCCTCTGACGATCGAGCAGCAACAGCGCTACAACAATCTCTTTGTCAGCAGCGTGCAAAGCGGCCTCCAGAAACGCATCACCGCCATAGAGAAGTCTCTGGAGAACAACGTCAATCCGACGTCTGCCAGCAAGCCAGTGCAGGTACAGCTGGAGTACACCCCGGGCGCATTGGCCCCGGTGGTTTCGATACGGCAAAGCTCGGGCGATAGCGCCCTTGATCAAAGAGTCATGCAAGCCTTCAGCGATTATCGCTTTCCCGGTGACCCGATCATGCCACCGGGCCAGAAGAGCTATCAGGCGATCCCGATCGTCAGGACGGACGGCAAGAGTCCGATGCAGCGATTTAACGAGAGCAGAAAGACTGAGCCTTCCCCCGAGTGAATCCCCCCACCGACAGGTCGGCGTGAACTCAACGGGCTGGCCGCGCCACTTGCCGGAACAGCGTCTCGCGTCCACTCTATGGCATGCCGACAAGGAGCGTCGCCGACCCTCCGTCGTGCCCCATGGGAGCTTGCAGCATGAGCGAAGACAACAAGGTAAAAGGCCCGGCGTCGTACTTCCCCTCCATCGAAAAAAAGTACGGCCAGCCCATCCATCACTGGCTGAACCTGCTCGCCGGCATTACCGACAAGAAACACATGGAACTGGTGGCGTGGCTCAAGGATGAACACGGCATGGGCCACGGCCATGCCAACGCGCTGGTCGCGCACCATTTGGCCGCAGGCAAACAGTGAGGGCAGGGCAGCGATGAACTTCACCCACCGGCCCGTGACGGCCGACGACGTCAAAACCCTGTGCGGCTTTCCGCAGGGCGTTCAAGAGTTGTACTTCATGTTCCCGAAAGCGCAGTACCCGCTGACGGAAGAACAAATGCACACCGCGATCAGCCAGCGCTTCGACTCCACGGCGTTTCTGGCCAACGGCGAGTTCGTCGGTTTCGCCAACTTCTACCGCGCCGAGCACGACGGCATCTGCTGCATCGGCAACGTCATCGTCGCGCCTTACGCCCGGGGCCAGGGCGTCGCTCGCTACATTGTCGAAACAATGACTGCGGTCGGCTTTGAAAAGTACGGGGCAAGGGAAGTGCAGCTGTCCTGTTTCAACGAAAACACGGCGGGGTTGCTGCTCTACCCGAAACTCGGCTTCGTGCCGTTCTCCATCGAAGAGCGCGCGGCGCCGGGTGGCAGACGCGTGGCGCTGATCAACATGACGCGCGGTCGAGGCCAGAGTTCGAGCTTGTAGCCGCGGCACCATACGGTCGATTCAGAAGCTTCCAGTCGCCAGAGGTGTGGGACTAAAAGCCATGGTTACTTGATTGTTGGGGGCTGTTTGCCAGGTTGCGTCGCTGGGGTTGCTGTCATTGCGGACGATACATTTCCACTCCACGACATCACCGGGTTTTGCGTTACTGAATTTTATCTTTCCGGACCAGGAGGGGTAGGGGGATGGCGTGAGTCGAACCGCTTTGGCCGGGTCCCAATTCCCTAACTCCGGCCGATCACCCACCGCATAGACGCTATAGCCTTGTGTCGTGACGCCGTTATCACAGCGGAAATTCGCCTCGAGCGAAATGTACGTCCAGGTGGCACCGGCATAGCCAATTATTGGCTGCAAGGCCAGCAGCAGAGCACTCAGTGGCAACAAGTATCGAATGCGGCCCATGATCAGTTCCTCAGTTTTCCTACAGTCGGGCCAGCTTAGCCCTGCGCAAACTGTAAGAGACCTGTAAGAACTGACAGTCCGTCAGACTCCTTTGCGATACCGTCACTGGCGCCTTATTCCCACAGGCACCCGAGCCTTGCGCGGAACCTGTGGGAGCTAGCCTGCTAGCGATGGCGCCCGCCCAACCGCTACATAACCTGCTGAATCACCAAGGTCTCGAGCATGCCAAACACCACAACACGCCTGACCTACCGACGCCCACAACAAGCAGACCTGCCCACCGTTTTCGCGATTTTCGGCGACCCACAAACGAACCTGTTCAACCCCGCCGGCCCCATGACCGACATCACACAAGCCGAAGCACTGCTGGATCGCTGGCTGCAACACTGGGAAACCCACGGCTACGGATGGTGGGCAATCAGCAGCGCACAAGCCCCTGGGCAGATCCTCGGATTCGCCGGCATCGCCGCCCACGACTACCTGGGCATACAGGTCATCAACCTCGGCTATCGCTTCGCCGTCGAAGCGTGGGGCCACGGCTATGCGACAGAGGCCGCACAAACCGCGCTGACCCACGCCTTCGACCATCTCGGGTTGCCCGAGGTATTCGGCCTGGTCAGGCCTGACCACACCGCCTCAATCCGCGTCCTGGAAAAGATAGGCATGCGCCGCTTCGGCGAACTGGACGATGTCCCCGGCAAAGCCCCCAGCCTGGTATTCCGAATCCAGCGAGATGCCCGCTGATTCGAACCACCTCCCTCTGTAGGAGTGAGCCTGCTCGCGATGACGCCAGTCCAGCCCCCACCAATCTCAATCCAGCCAAAAATCCCTGTGGGAGCGGGCTTGCCCGCGAAGACGTCTGCCCAATCACCCCATCAACCCCTGACCGAAATAAACAGAAAAATCACCCACGTTTAAACGAAGCCTCACGTAACCACCCAAGCCCTACAACGCCTTGCGTCATTGCCTACGAGTACGCCAGAATCCGCCGGCTTGTGCGTCTGGCGCGCCCTCCGTACCTTGATTCCTGTCACTGCTCATCAGTGATCGGGTCTGCAAGCCCGCCGGAAAGCCAGTCGCATAGCCACGCCACATGGACGCTCGTTCGCGTCTACAAAATGGCAGCTTTGTGCGGGAGACCTTCGGGTCTGCCGGGTTCCTGGTTTCCCGGTCTTGCAGACCCGCGCACAGCTGCCACCCATCATCTGCAAGTGATGCCGGTAGCTCCTAATGAACAATCAGGAGTTTCACCATGATCAAACCAACACCCAACCCGCCAGAAACCGACCTCGCATCGCCCTACGAATCCCTCGATTCCAAAAAACTCCACGAAGCCGCCGAACGCGCCCTCGACCACTACCTCACCCCGGCCACCCAAATCATGGCCAGCCCCCACAAACCCGAACCCATGTACCTCGCCAACCCGAAGTGCGATACCGAATCCCTGCTCGCCAACGCCAGCGAAACCCTCGGGTCCGCCAGCGAAATGCTCAACAACTTCGCCGCCATGCTCGACACCTCCCACCGCAAAACCGCACTGGGCATCGCCCAGGTCGTCATGCTCGGCGAACTCGCCGTAAACCAGGCCCTCGACAACGTAGAAATCGCCCACTGACCACCCCGGTGCGACGAGCCTAAACCCTCGTCGCACCCGGCAATCCCAAACTAGCTGGCACACGGCCACGGCTTGCACCCCCAAGCCTCGGCTGGCACCCTTCGGCCCGTTCTTCAAGGATCAGAACAAGGAATCAAGGATTGAGTGGCTACGTTCCCAACCCCCCGAAAAACTACCGCTACGAAGAAGCCAAACCCGTCGATATTCATGCCCAGCGTTGGGCTGAGTATGAGAAGCATGGGAAAGAACCTGCGCGCGAGCCTGAGAAAATCGGCATTGCGTTGAGGATTGGGGTGTTCTTTGATGGTACTGGTAACAATGCGAATAACACGGCGGCGGGTCTGCTGTGCGGTGCGCAGCATCCGATTGCGCCGCAAGATATTCCTGCGAGTTGCATGCCTTACATGAGTGATCCGGATAGCAGTTATGGGGCCGGCCTCACGAATGTTAAAAAACTGCATGATCTGTATAAAAAGACTGAAAAAGCGGAGGGCTCAGGAGCCTTCAAATGCATTTCACGTCCTGTCTATGTTGACGGAATAGGCACCGTCAGCAATAAAAAAGACAGCACGGTGGGCGCTGGTACGGGGCGAGGTGATACCGGTGTTGCAGCGCGTGTGCAGGCGTCTTTCGCGCAAATCAAACAAACCATTGATGAGGCCCTGCAAGATAGTCCCGGCAGTGAAATAGTGTCTCTGACTTTTGATACGTTTGGCTTCAGCCGTGGCGCCGCAGCTGCCCGGCACTTTTCCAATGAAATCGTGCGAGGCAAGCAGGGGCCACTAGGGAATTTGCTGAACATTTACGCTCGAGATTTCAGCCGAAATTTTGATAGCCAGTACGGAAACGGTATCAAGATGGGATTTATTGGCCTGTTCGACACAGTGCCATCCATTGCCGGCTTCACCAATCTTGGTCAAGTGACAAGTCCTATCGCTCCCGGTGTGAAGCTTTACCTGGACCGCAGGTTCTTCAAAGATGTTGTCCATCTCGTTGCTCGCGATGAGTGCCGAGTGAATTTCGCGCTCAGCCGTGTTAAGCCCGACCATCCGGAGTACACCCTTCCCGGCGTCCATTCGGATATTGGTGGAAGCTACCTCGATGAAGTCGAGGAGTGCGTGCTGGTCAGCCCTATGCAAGCCCTTGATGTCTCTGTCCAAACTGACGTTGCGACTACGTCGATCTACCGGGATGCTGCACGCCTGAAAAGTCAGTGGATTGCCAAAGGGTGGCCTGCGCATCTTCTGGAGGTAGTGACACCCGCCGCGCTCGTGCTCCCGAGGGACAATCAAGATCGACTGGCTCCCAGAGAAAAACGCGTGTACGCCGCGCTGCAGCTCAAAAGGCCAGTCAGCGGTAAGCTTTCTTTGGTTTACCTGAGAGTCATGTATCAACTGGCTAAGGAAAAGGGTGTTCAGTTCATCGACATGCCAGAAAGCGATGAGTACGCGGTTCCGGAGGAACTACAAGCCTTGTGTGATCGTTTTGTTGCCGGTGATTACAAAACCACTGATGAGGAAGAAACACTGCTTAAGCTCAAATACATCCACACCTCTGCAAACTGGAATCACCCCCTCGGAAGAAATGACGGCAGTGGCATCGAGGCCGTTTTCATCAACGCTCCGACGGCAGACGCAATTCGCGTACAACACCCACACGTACCTGATTGGAAGCTTTGGTAATGAGAGCATTGATTGTTCTGTTGGGCATTTTTCTGTTGGCGGGTTGCCAGACGGGCGCAGCCGAAAGTGGCGAAAGTGACCCCAAATCTCCTTGGTGGCAGTTAGGGTTTGTAGAGCCGGATTACATGAAGGTTTGGGTAGAAGACAGCTCAGTCCTGGACATCAATAACAGGACTTTTTTCAAGGCAGGCGGAAGCACCGCCGCCGGAGGTGAACCAGAAGATGGCACGGAGTCAGCCCGTGGTTGGGGCACGGTCAGTGGTTCCGGTATTCCGGTAACCGGTGCCGATCTTCCCAAACTCATCTTTGTTCGTTGGCAGTCCATATCTGAACAGAAGACCTACAAGGGTTTCATTGAAATTCCAGAGTCAGCGAGGCAATTGATGGTGGATTCAACGCACCAGCGTTGCCCGGAAACTCCTGAAAGGACCGCTCGATACATGGCTTCGCTTTACGTGGGGTTGGCCCCGGGTGGGGTGCTTCAAGCATGGGTCAGAGATTCATGCCACCGACCGATCCAGGTAGCTCATGCCCAGGGCGAACTTGAACCGCTAGGCCCGGAGCAGGGGAAGCACGGCGGACGCTATGCCTATCCAGTCAGCGAAAAGTCCAAGCGGTATATCGATAAATTCGGCATACCGTACGGGAGTTGGTAATTCTTAAGCCAATGAAACAACTCATAACGATACTTTGCGTTTTGCTAATCTCAGGATGCCAAGAAACTGATCCACTCTCAGCCAAAAATGACCCGAAGTCCGAATGGTGGGAGCTGGCGTTTATTGAGCCGGACTACATGAAGGTCTGGGTTGAAAACAGTTCTGTTCAAGACGTTAACAACCGGATTTTCTACAAAACCGGCGGCGGCACCGCTGCCGGGGGAGAGCCTGAAGATGGAACAGAGTCAGCCCGGGGATGGACAGGTGGGGTTGGCGGCAGCGGGAGGAGGGTGATAGGAGCAGACCTGCCCGTTCGAATCTGGGTCCGTTGGCAATCAATCGTCGAACAGAAAACCTGGCAAGCATGGGTAGATATTCCGGAAGAGGCCAGGCAGTTGATGGTGACGTCCGTCAATCAGCGCTGCCCGCGAACTCCCGATCGGCAAGCAAGATTCATGGCATCGGTTTATCTCGGCTTGGCTCCCGGCGGTGTCGTGCAGGTTTGGGTAAGAGACTCATGTCATCACCCAGTCAAAGTCGCGCGAGCACATGCGGAAATTGAACCACTGGGGCCGAGCCAAGGTAAGAACGAAGGACGGTACGCCTATCCTGTGAGTGAAAAGGCTAAGCGGTATATCGACAAGTACGGCATTCCATATGGAAGTTGGTAGTCGTGACAAATACTTGAATGGATCATTTGTAATGAAAGCAACGATTGCACTGCTGGGCGCTTTATTGTTGTCCGGCTGCCAAAGCAGTGGCCCAGAAACAGGCGAAAATGACCCTAAATATCCATGGTGGGAATTAGTATTCGTTCAGCCGAACTACATGAAGGTCTGGGTAGAGGACAGCTCCGTCCAAGACATCAATAACAGAGTCTTCTTTAGAGCTGGCAAGAGCACTGCAGCCAGCGGAGAGCCCGATATCAGCACAGAGTCTGCCCGTGGTTGGGGGACGGTGTCGGGGAGCGGGATGCCTGTGACAGGCGCCGATCTTCCAAAACTGATCTTTGTCCGCTGGCAATCCATAACAGAACAAAAAACCTACAAAGGCTTCATCGAAATTCCGGAAGAGGGCAGGCAACTGATGGTGAAGTCAACACACCAGCGCTGCCCGGAAACACCGGAGAAAACTGCTCGCTTTATGGCGTCACTTTACGTGGGGCTCGCTCCGGGCGGCGTGCTCAAAACATGGGTTAGAGATTCATGTCGAAATCCGGTTGAGATTTCTCGCGGTCAAGGAGAGATAGAGCCTCTGGGGCCGGAACAAGGGAAGCACGGTGGTCGTTATGCCTATCCGGTAAGTGAAAAGGCTAAACGATACGTCGAAAAGTACGGCATTCCGTATGGAAGTTGGTAGGCGACACCTCTCTTGCCTGTCTTTCAATGACATTGTCTTGAGTGAGTCACCTTTTTGACAGCTACCGCGTCAATTCTGAGCTCAACGAAGGTTCGCTTTCGGCCAATATCTGTCTGTCGTAATCGACCGAAATCGACCCAGAGCGGACGTTGTCACTGCACCCGGCGTCTAGTAAAAAGGTCATCTCCAGTTCCAGGCACTGAAACGAATTTATGACTACTGACTATGGTCAACGTGTTTGTAATCGATGCGGCGATTCAATTACTGGTTACTGTCCATCAATTGAAACGCTAGCGATCATCGGGGCTTTCCCCGAGAAGGGTGATCAGGCGGTAGTAGATGAGATAGTCCTCCGAGAAAACATTGATCCTAATGTTGTCTGGGAATATTTCCGCCATCGGATGAGGCCTCTTTGCGAGCAAAAAATTGCCCGATGCTTATTCTGCGGAGGGCAGTTGAGGACTTGGCGTGCGCGTCAATGCATGCACTGTTTTAGGGAGTGGCACTGACGCACGGTGATTAGCGAGCTGAATTTTCAGATTCTGAACTGCATTAGTACGACTTCTGACTGACCGCTATGTGGCCGGAAGCCGCCGTACCTGGCCTACCGTTTTCAGCCAAAAGCTGTACTTGCACAGGCTAGTGGCAAAACAGTAATTTTTGCGATAAGGCCGACGGAAAATGGCCGCCAGCGGGTCATTCAATGGGGATTTCACCTATGCCCACTTCTCTAACCTTTAGGTAACACAATGAAGTCGTATCGCAAGTTGATTTCAGCAATAGAGGCGTTTGATCGCTGGGAGCAGCCATGGGAGTTTTATGAGTCGATATCATCTGCACCATCACTCGACACAAATGACCTCGAACAACTGCGGCGTGCCTGGGGTACTGCAATAGAGAGAGAAGGTTGGCTTGCGAGCAAGGACTTTGCCGATGGCTGTTCGCTTGCAGATGCTCGTCTTGCGTCGGGATTCCCATGGCTATCGAACAAAGCACGACAGCAGCTTGTCAACGGCGCTTCCTACCAATGGCTGTAACGCTTAACAGCTCGCCGAAGGCTGGATCAACATTGGTACATCTTGTTCAACAGTCCATTATCTGAATGATAGCCAAGGTAGGTTCAAGCCCTTCGCTACGAGGCAACAACTGGCAGAGATCGGCCAAAAGCAGGCTTGAGACGGCTCATACATCTTGAAAGCCCTAAGTCAGCAATCGCGATCCGGTTTTAAGTCTTTCAAAAGCGTGTGGCGATTCCAAGGTCCGCAGTACTGAGGAAGATGTGCGACAAGTCGGTAGCCGCACCTCTTGTACCAGTGCGCCACGCTGTCATCGAGGGTCTCAATGAGCGCTTCATGGCATCCATGCTCCAGAGCAAGTGCTTCAAGCCGGTGCAATAGCTCGGTTCCGATGCCTTTCCCACGCCATGGAGCATCTACCCATAGGTAACTGATAAAAAGACGGCCAAACTCAGTTCGACCTGTGACACCGCCAACTAAGGTCTCATCATCCATCAGCGTGCAGGCTATGGGATCGGCATTTCCGCCATGTCCGCGCGACAAGTTCTGCCCGTGTTGTATGACGCCATCAGATACAGCACGCAGATCCTTCTCGTGAATGCTGCCGGTTGTACGCCACTCCTTGCTCATTTCATTCCCTTATGTCGCGTTGAAACAGAGTGACATGCAAGTCGAGTGCCGTTTCTAGCGCCTTGGCCTGGCTGCTATAACCACTTGCGGAAGGTCACAAACGGCAAATGGTTATAGCAGTACGTCATGAGGGGCTGCTTCCGGCCAAAAGCAGTCACTCGGCCAGTTACTAAGGGACACCTCCTCTCACAGCTCGGTCGAACGTTGGTAATTTCTGCGTCTGACTGTAGTGGCAAATTCAATGCTTACTGTATCTGCTTCTGCTGAAGTAGCGCCGGTTACCATTATTTCTCCCCTTGGAGGAAGTATTGCCTCATGCCGGACGTCGCTAACTTATACCTGTTCATCGGTGCTGCCTTGCTGTTGCTGATAGTGCCCGGCCCTAATATGGCCATCGTTACCAGCCATGCAGTAGCACACGGCTGGCGCGCTGGGCTCGCCGCTGCTCTGGGAATAACTTTGGCCGATGTACTGATGACTGTTGCCGTGAGCACGGGCCTCGGTGCGTTGGTAATGAGTTGGGCTCCAGCGTTTGACTTCCTGCGGTGGGCAGGAGCTTGTTATCTGATGTGGTTGGCATGGCAGGCATTGAAGTCACGCCCAACAGACACTGGTTCTCACGCCACCTTGGCATCAAAAGAGAAGATATTTCTCCAAGCGACATTCAATAGCCTATTAAATCCAAAGGCGCTGCTGTTCTTCATGGTCTTTCTGCCGCAGTTCGTAACCAAAAGTGGTAGTAGCGTAACCACGCAATTGATGTTTTTAGGATTGCTGCTCGCATTAATCGCCTTGATCTTCCATTTCCTGCTTGGACTGTGTGCCGGACGACTGCATGGTCGCCTCCGTGACGGCCTGATCGATAGACGCCTCGGGGCCTACTGCTTCGCTGCGGTGATGGCTTCACTGGCGGCGCGGTTGTTACTGCTCAGCCGACCGAGTTAAAGATCTGCCGGAATGGCTCCGCCTGGCACGTAATCGCTTGTACGTTGCACCGTCTGATAACGGTGCAACGCCCTTCATCATTACTGCCTGATCAAATCACTCAGCCTTCAGGTTTGGTCGAAAAACACCTGCATTGGCTTTTACCCCGCCAGATTCCCAAGTGATTTTGTTCCGGTGCGATCGGAATCACCTTCCCCTAATTACTTGAGGGGTAGCTGAGAAGTGGTTATCAGAAATGGAAATAGAATCGTAATTTTTCATACCTTTTCTGGCCGATCTCGTTTCCTCTGCTAGTTTTTCTAATGTTCAATTTATTGTCAGAAGATTCGCTACCAGAAAAAGCATCCAGCAAGGAAGCCTCCGTATGAACAAAACGCCCTTATTCGTCAGTGGATTATTCGCGACTGCAGTGTTGCTCGGCGCGGTGGCTGTGCAGGCGCAGACCTCGCCGGCGGTGCAGGTGCCTGGCCCCGAAGCCGATGTGAAGGTGACCGAAACTTACGTACGGATGATGGCGCGTGAGGCGTATTTCTGGGGTTGGCCGATGGCCAATATTTTCAACCGGCGGCAGAAGTTCAAGGATTTGCCGGAGCCGGGACTGATGGGCGGAATCGTGCCCGTAGCGCCGATCAATCATCTGTCGATGCTCACCGATTACATTTCACCGGGGGAACGCCTGGTGGCCTGTCCGAACCAGGATGTGGTCTACGGTGCGGGCAGCATTGCGCTGGATATCGAACCGGTGGTGATTCAGGTCCCGGACTTTGGCGACCGGTTTTGGGTTTATCAGGTGGTGGACCTGCGCTCCGACAGCTTCGCCGAGCTAGGAAAGATGTACGCCACCAAACCGGGCTTCTATCTGTTGGTGGGGCCGGACTGGAACGGCAAGGTGCCTGAGGGCATCACACAGGTCTTTCGTGCAAAGACCAACACCGGTTTCGTGATTCCGCGTGTGTTCCAGGACGATACGGCCGAAGATCGCAAGGCCATCCAGCACTACCTGTCGGGCATCGACATGTACCCGCTGTCCAAATACGACGGCAAACTCAAGCAGCGTGACTGGAGCCAGTCGCCGAAATTCCCCGCCGAGGCGTCGGGTGACGAGGAAACGCGTTGGGTGCTCCCGGAAAAGTTCTTCGATGAGCTGCCGGCGATTCTCAAGGACGCCAAACCGCTGCCGGGAGAAGAGGCGCGCTATGCGCAATTGGCGGTGCTGGCACAAATCGCCCAGCGCGATCCCGAGCTGAAAAAAGCCATGATCGACGAGGCGCAAAAGTCTGATGCAGACGTGGTCAAGCCGTTGTTGCAGTTCCGCAACTACGGGAAGCAATTGCCCAATCACTGGAGCACCATCGATAACGGCGCAGCGTTTGGCACTGATTACTTCCTGCGCACGGCGGTTGCCCGGTCAAACATCTTCGTCAACAAACAGATCGAGACCAAGTACTTCTATCAGGATCTGGACGAGTCCGGCGTCCGACTCAACGGTGCCCAGCGCTACAGCGTGACCTTCCCCAAAGGCGCGCTGCCGCCGGTCAAGGGTTTCTGGTCGCTGACGCTGTACAACCAGCAGCATTTCTTCGCCGAAAACTCGTTGGGCCGCTATTCCCTCGGCACCAAGAACAAGTCGCTCAAGACCAACGCCGATGGCTCGCTGACGCTCTACGTGCAGAGCGATTCGCCGGGCGCCGACAAGGAAAGTAACTGGCTCCCGGCACCGAAGGGCGCGGACTTCTCGCTCTACGTTCGCGCCTACTGGCCGGAGGCGGCCGCGATGAATGGCCAGTGGACGCCACCGGCGGTGGTCAAGGTCAACTGAACCGATTTCCCAACTGCGTTCATAAGGACAGCCCATGAACCGTTTGCGCACTTCACTGACGGCCCTGGCCGTAAGCCTTTCTCTAAGCGGCCTGGCCGATGCCGCGTCGCGCTATGAAGAGCTCGCCAATCAACCTTTTGAAAAGGGTTTCCCCACTGAAGCGACGGCACGCAGCCTGATCGATGAGCTGGTGTTCCAGCGCGCCGTGCAGTCGTATCTGTGGGCTCTGCCGGCGATCAATATCTGGTCGATGAAGGAAGCGTCGGAGAAGCAGTTCGGCGCGGGCTACAACATCCTGCCGACCTGGAAAAAACGCATCAACGCCAAGACCCTGGTGACCACGCCAAACTCTGATCTGGTCTACGCCATGAGCTATCTGGATCTGGCGAAGTACGGCCCGCTGGTGGTCGAAGCACCGCCCGGCGTGCAGGGCATGTTCGATGATTTCTTTCAGCGCCCGATTGTCGGGCCGACCATCGACGGCAGAACCTGGCGCGGTGACGTTGGCCTGGCGGGTCCCGACAAAGGCAAGGGCGGCAACTATGTGCTGCTCCCGCCTGATTACAAAGGGCCGGAGCCGACCGAGGGATTCGTCTATCGCTCGCGCACCAACAACGTGTTCCTGTTCTGGCGCACCTTTTTCAAGGATCCGAAAGACCTCAGCGTGCCGGTAGCCGAAGTCGAGCGTACGAAGATTTATCCGCTGGGCAAGAAGGACTCGGCGCTGCCGATGCAATTCCCCGACGCCACCGGCGCACCGATCAACATGCTGTTCCCCGAAGACGGTCGCTACTTCGACATGCTCTCGCGTTTCATCGACGCCGAAGCCATCGATCCGGCGGACATGGACATGCGCGGCTTCCTGCACACCCTGGGCATCGAGAAGGGCAAGCCCTTTGCCCCGGATGCCGAACGACGCAAGCTGCTGGATGACGCCGCGCGTACCGCGTTCAAGATGAGCAAGGTGGTGACCAGTCACTTGCTGTACAAAGAGCCGGGCGGTCTGTACTACAAGGATCGCCAATACGTGAACACGTTTGCCGGAGAGAATACCGAGTTTCAATCCAGCGGCAGTTTCACCAATCTTGAACAACGTGTGGCGTTCTTCACCTCGGCCTATTCCGACAGCCCCGGCATGGTAATGAACATGGTCGGTGCCGGCGCCAAGTATCCCGCGACAACCCGCGACGCCGAGGGCAAGTTCCTCGACGGCGCCCAGACCTACAAGCTCAACCTCCCGGCCAATGTCCCGGCGGCGTTGTTCTGGTCGGTCACCGCCTACGACAACCTGACCGCGTCAGGTCTGGACAACGGCCAGCCGTTCCCGTCCCTCAATCAGATGGATAAACCGGCGCAGAACAGTGACGGCTCAACCGACATCTACTTCGGCCCAACATCGCCGGGCGAGGGTAAAAACTGGATCAAGACTGTACCGGAGAAGGGTTTCCTGGTGATCGTGCGGCTGTATGGGCCGAAACAGGCGTTTTTTGACCAGAGCTGGAAGCCAAGTGATCTGATCAAACAATAGAAATATGCTCGCGTTACCTGGTGATCAACGAAGGGTAACGCGAGCAGCTCGGTGGTCTGAGTGTACTGAAATCAATCACAGGCCTGTAATCGTCAGCGCAGAGTTGATTGTTATCAGCTGTGTTTACCAAGGAAAGATCATGATCAGGCGTCTTCTTGCGCAAGCGACATTGATATCAACGTTGGCTCCGTTTGCTGCAAGCGTACAGGCGGACAATGCGGAGACAGCCAATAAAAGTAACAACCCATTGAATTTGGCACCTGGCCTAAATCTTCAGGATTACTACACGCCCAAGCTCTACGATACCAACGTCCACACTAATGATGCGTTGCTGCGCGGTGCACTGCCTATGGCTGCGAATGACTTCATAGGCGTGCCACAACTCTTGCGATTCACACTACCTGTCAGCACGCGGCCAGATCCGCACAACGGCTACAGCACTGGCATCGGCGACCTTAACGTGTTCGATATTTTCCTGCTCAAGACTGAAGGAGTGCAGTTGGGTATTGGTCCCCAGATCACTGCGCCAACAGCCGAACAGGACGAATTGGGTACAGGCAAATGGCAGGCTGGCCTATCCGCCATTGCGATCGACTCTTCGCCTCGCGGCTTGCTGGGTGCGCTCGTCCAATACCAGAGTTCGTTCGCCGGGGATCATGATCGCCCACACGTAGAGTCCGCCACGTTCCAGCCTTTCATCATCCACAACCTGGAAAAGGGCTGGTATTTGCGCTCTACGGGAACCTGGACCTTCGATTTGAAGAACGACACCCATTACATTCCAGTGGGGTTGGGCTTGGGCAAAGCGTGGAAATCGGGGAGTAACATTCTCAATGCTTTCGTTGAGCCGCAGTGGACTGTCGAGCGTAAAGGCGATGGCCTCCCGCAGTTCACACTGTTCGCGGGTATCAACGTCACTTTCGGAAAGTAACAATACTTGCCCGAACTGAATCGCCGGTTTAAGGCCTGTTGCCACCGCTGACAGCCACAGCAAGAAATTGCCAATGTCGAATGAACATTACGGCGCTGCTGCCTGCACATCCTGGATCAAGTGCCGGGTCGCCTTCATACGGAGCTAGACATGGGTTCACTTTCAAGACTAGGCAGTTACTGCGCAGTCACCTTGGGGCTGACCCCCATGCTCGGTTTCGCCGACAACGCGCGGGACTGGCAAAACCTGCCAACTGATTTGAACATGGTGTTCGGATATTACAATCGGATCGACACCAACACCCCGATCGATACTTCGTTGCCCATTGATGGTTTGTCACTCAATGCCGATCTGTATATCGCCCGTTATGCTCGCTCGTTTGCCGTCGACGGGCGCAATAGTGCGATCCAGATTCTGCAGCCCTACGCCGATATTTCTGCATCGTTCGATAATGCACAGTTCTTCGACGGTACCAAACATAACGGCGGTATGGCTGATACCCAGGTCGTGCTGGTGCACAACCTGTTCGGTGGCCCGGCCCTGACCAAGGAGGAGTTCGCCAATTGGACTCCGGAGACCTTCCTTACCGGCGCCTTGTGGATCACCGCGCCTACTGGGGATTACGACAAGGACCGAATCATCAATATCGGTTCCAACCGTTGGGCGTTTAAACCGGAAATCGCCTTCGGTACGCCCATTGGCCCGACCTGGCTTGAATTCAACACCTACGTGTCGATGTACGGTGACAACAACGACTACCACGGCGATGGCAAGCTCGAGCAAAAGCCGCTGTATGCCATCGAAACCCATTACAGTTACACCATCAACCGTGCGCTGTGGGCCTCTTTGGACGCCACCTACAACCGTGGCGGTGAAACCAGAATCAATGGTGACTGGCAGGACAACAAACAGGAAAACGGCCTGTTCGGCGCCAGCGTCGGCTTCATGTTATCGCCGCAGTTTGGGGGATTGATCGCTTACTCGGATACCGTGTCGGAACGTACCGGCTCCCCGGATGTGAATACTTGGACCCTGCGCCTTCAGTACGCCTGGTGAAGTGGAGTACAAATCGATGCAATCGATAAGGATTCGATCAAGTTTGACACTCTGTGGGGCCGTGCTCAGTGGCTTGGCATGTGCCGCCAGCCCTCTGCCGAAACTGGGTTCCCCGTCAGTTGAAGGTGCCAAGGTCGATCCGGAAAGATGCCACCAGCTACAACAGGACTTCGACATTGACCTGAAAGAAGTGGTCAAGGCAGGCTGCGAACCTTCCACCGAACAGATATCCAGACTGATGGACAACCCGGTGGGCAACCTTGTCCTGCTGTTCAACCAGTACGATTACACCGCCCTCAAAGGTCCGCACAGCAACGGCACACGGATGCTCGGCAAATACAGTTTCATGCCGACCTTTCCGATCTCCCTTGGCGAAGACTGGAACCTGATCAACCGTCTGCCGATCAGCTACGTCAGCGCCCCGGTCAACCGCAAGGCCGGTAACCTGATAGGCATGGGCCCTAACGAGATTCTGCACGATCGCAGTGACTTCACTTCGGTCGTGCAGGACCCGTTCGACCGCACCAGCGGTTTCGGTGACCTTGCCTATGTCGGCGTGTTCTCGCCCAAGGAGCCGATCCGCTTTGCTGGGGGTGGCAAGATGGTCTGGGGTTTCGGCCCGACCGCGATGTTCCCGACCGCCGAAGAAGATGTGCTCGGCACGGGCAAATACTCGCTGGGCCCGGCGTTCGTCGCCGCGTACCTCGGCCCGGACTGGACACTTGGCGTGTTCCCGCAGCACTGGTGGTCGGTTGGGGGTGATAGCAAGCGCAAGGACGTCAGCCTAACCAATGTGCAGTACTTCATTCAGCGGGCGATTCCGGGGCCAGAACAGTGGCGCATCGGCATGACCCCCAATGTCACGGTCAACTGGAAGGCCGAGGGCGGCAACAAAGTCACGTTTCCCGTCGGTATTGGCGCTGGGCGAATTTTTAATTTCGGCAAGTTGCCGGTAAGGATTTCCGGGGAAATTCAGTACTCGGCGATTCATCCGGATGACCTGATCAGCAGCCGCTGGAATTTCCGGCTGTCGTTCATTCCCGTCATACCCACATTCATGTTTTAAGTATTTCCCTCGAACGTAGGCGTATCTGGATTATTTGCTTGGGATTGCCGTCAGCTTTTGGAATACATGGGAGTTTGCGAGCGTCTGCTTTTGGCCGAAAGCAGCCCCATCCGTAATTCCCTATCAGTCCAAGTCCCGCCAGATCAACGGAATCTATTACCGGTATCAATCAGCAACGATCTCAAACGCACCACTCCCCCAAACCTCCCCATTAACCATAACCCTAACCCCATGCCGTCCCACAAAATGCCTCCGCGTCGTAAAATCCTTAATCACCTGCCGCCTCCCCACAACCACTTCCCCAAACCCGGCCAACACCACCGTCTTCAACTTGAAAACCTTCCCCGAAACCCCGCCATTCGCTTTCACATAGTCAATCGCATAATCAATCACCAACCGCTGCTCACGCGCCACCGTCGACTTCACCGTAAACGACAACGTAATCGCCTCACCCAACCTCACCACCGCCGGCTCAACCCGCACATCCAGCAACTCAACCTCTGCCTTGGCCCCCGCACCAATCACCGTCAGCGCGCGCAGATCGCCCTGTTTGATCAAGCTGCGCAGCGCATGTTTGGCAATCCACGCCGTGTGTTTGTTCTCCAGTGGCCAGCCTTCAATCGTGTCCAGCACCCATTCCGGATGTTCTTTGGTCACGTCATTCAGATGGTTCGCCACGGATTTGCGCACGTACAGACTCTCTTCGGCTTTCAACCGATCGAGGATGCCGGCGGTCAGTTGCGGGTTGGCTTGCACGGCTTCCAGGCGGAATGACCAGGGCAGGCGGGGGCGGGTGCCTTCGCTGGCGAGGCGGCGGATGTGGTGGTTTTCGTCTTGGGTCCAGTCGTGCATGAGTTCCAGCGAGCGTTCGAGGTCGCTGCGCAGGAAGTGGCGGATGGCGAATTCGGAGGAGCCGAAGGTCGTGAAGTATTTCAGTGCTTGCATCGAGGTATCGAAGGCGTGGCTGCCGTAGCTGGCGACGTAGTGCGGCAGGCACATGCTGACGAATCCGCTGTTGAGGCGGGGGGCGAGTTTGCGCAGGACTTCGAGGGAATCTTCGTAGTCCAGTGGCAGCACGGCGTGCAGGCTTTCGCTGACGCGGGCCATGCGTTGCATCACCGACAATTCCGCCAGCCCTTGGTTGGCGTGCTTGAGAAACGCCTTGGCCTTGAACGCCGGGTACACGGCGCTCATTTCGCTGGCGATGTGTTGCAGGCGTTCGGCGTTGAAGATTTCCTTTAACGCCGGGGCGGCGGTGTCGGTGGTGCTCATGGTCAGGTCATCGGGGTGCTGACGAACGCTTCGAGGGTTTCGGCGTAGGCGGTGTATTGGGCGATGTGCGGGTAGCGGCGGGTGTCGATCTGGTCGGGGACGACGAGGTCGGTGAAGCTCCAGGCGACGGCGAGGCTGATGCCGGCCTGGGTGAGGGTGCCGTCGGTGGGCAGGCCGGTTTTTTCCAGTTCCTGTTCGAGGGCGGTGAACGCGGCGGCGAGTTGGCCTTCGACGCGTTCGACCCACGGTTGGTATTGAATATCGGCCGGGCGCAGATTGCGTTCGTAGTAGAGCTGCACGGCTTTTTCGCAGGCGGCGAGGCTGAGGCCGATCAGGCGCAGGGCGTGGGCGCGTTGTTTGAGGTCGGTCGGCAGCAGGCTTTTGCCGCTGGCAGCTTCGAGGTAGTCGAGGATGAGGGTGGAGTCCATCAGGACCACGCCGTCATCGAGGATCAGTGTGGGCGCCTTGACCACCGGGTTGATCTGCTGGAATTGCTCGAAGTGGCGGAACACTGAGACCGATTCATGTTCGAGGTCGATGCCTAAGCGTTTGGCGGAGATCGCCACGCGGCGCACGTAAGGGGAGTCCAGCATGCCGATCAGTTTCATGACGCGTTCCTTCAAGTCGAACCGGTGGGAAGGCATAACCTAGCCGAGCCTGAGGCAAATGTCAGTCGTCAAAACCGGCTTGTTCGTGAATCTCATCCACATTCAATTCCAACCGATACGCCACCGCCACAAACAGCGCCTGACACAAACACAAGGTCGCACTCAGCGAACGGAACGCTAGTGCGCTGCCCTCATTCACCAGCAACAGGCTGTTGGCGTTTTTAGCCAAAGGCGAGAGCTGGCTGTCGGTGAGGATCAGGGTGTTGGCCTGTTGCTGGCGGGCGTAGCGCAGGCAGTGTTGGGTTTCCTTGGCGTAGGGGGTGAAGCTGATGGCGATGACCAAATCACCGCTACGCACGCTACGCATCTGCTCGCGATAGCTGCCGCCCAGCCCGGAAACCAGGTGAATTCGTTTGTGAGTGTGTTGCAAGTTGTAAACGAGGTAGTCGGCGACGGCGAAGGAGCGGCGCACGCCGACCACATAGATGTTGTCGGCGTTGACGATCAGGTCGACGGCTTTCTCGAACGCGACGTCGTCGAGTTCGTGGCCCAGGCGTTCGATGCCGGAGCGGGTGGCGTCGATGCATTCGCGGGCGAGGTCGCCGTCGCTGGCTGGCTGCGACTGGTTGGCGATCATGCTGCGGATGCGTTGCTGGTAGTTCTGCACTGGCGAGGCTTTATGGGTGTAGGCGCTGCGGAACAGCGCCTGCATTTGGCTGAAGCCGCTGAAGCCGAAGCGCTGCGAGAAGCGCACGATGGCGGACGGATGCACTTCGCATTCCCGCGCAATGTCGCTGATGCGATCGACCATGATCCGGTCGCTTTGCTGGCTCATGTAGGTGGCGATGCGCTTGAGTTGGCGCGGCAGGGTGTCGTATTCGTCGGTGATCAGTTGCAGCAGACGCTCGGCATTGATCGGGGGGCTGGCGAGGGGGCGCTCGTCGTTGGCCGGCAGATCGGGGCGGGGCATAAGTTATCCTTCGGGCTGATCAAATCACACTGTGGCGAGGGAGCTTGCTCCCGCTGGACTGCGAAGCAGGCCCACTGCTTTTTAAAGTTGAAGAGCAAGGGCCGCTTCGCGCCCCAGCGGGACGGTGCGACGATTCGACGAGCTCCCTCGCCACAGTTATTTGCGGTGTGCCTGATGATAGGCGGGGTGCGGACAGTTGGCAGGGGAGATTTTCGGCGCCTGCGCAGCTGAAACGATGCACTGCGCGGGCGGCATGGCTGAAAAAAATGCGACCAACTGCCGCTCGGTTAGCCGTTTGTCTTCTATATACAGCCGCTCGACTGAATTTCTTGCTATAAACGCACTCCGATGACCGCCACGAAGCCTGTGTCAGAGCTGTTTACGGCTGTTGTCGGACAAATTCCCGGTATTTAGAGTTGCTGAGGCCTCAAACGGGCCTTAGACTGCCGCCCCTTCGTAAATTGAGTGCCGGGTGGCGTTTGCAATAAACGATGCCTTTTCGTCGACCGGACACGGTTCGCCGGAACGCTCCCTATTTCGCCTTAATGCACGTTTTTTTATAGAGATATCAATGACAAAGGACAAGTTGCTGGCGATGCCGGCAGATGACTACATGAATGCCGAGCAACACGCTTTCTTCACTGAGCTGTTGCAGAACATGAAAGTCGAAACCCACGAGCGCATTGAGCAAAACCGTATCGCCATCGAAAGCCTGGACACTCCGGCCGACCCGGCGGACGCGGCTTCGGTTGAAGAAGAGCGCACTTGGCTGGTGAACGCGATCGATCGCGACCAGCGCATGCTGCCGCAACTGGAACAAGCCCTTGAGCGCATCAAGGAAGACAGCTTTGGCTGGTGCGACGACAGCGGCGAGGCCATCGGCCTGAAACGTCTGCTGATCAGCCCGACCACCAAGTACTGCATCGAAGCTCAAGAGCGTCACGAGCAGATCGACAAGCACCAGCGTCAGGCCTGATTCCATGGCTGCCCCCTGAATGGGGGGCGCCTGCAAAAGATCGTAGCCTTCGGCAGCTCCTACACGAGCTGACGGGGCTGCGATCTTTGCATTTGTTCGTCTGCGATATTTCGCGCGCCGTTCCTTTGACCTGCTGCAGACCCCACGACTAACGGACCATGGATAATGGCGTTCTAGTGGCGTTTAATGCAGTCACAACAATGAGAACAAGCGTGGGGTGTTGATATGACGAGAGATGGATCTCTGGTTGGGGCTTTGCCCGCACCAGTGCTGTTGCCGAAAAACCGCTGGATCGCTCCGACCCTGCAAAGCATCGCCCTGATGCTGTTGCTCGCCGGCATGACGCTGGGTGGATGGTCGCTGTACATCGGCATGCCGCTGGCGATGCTGATTGTCTGGCTGCCGCGCCTGCGCTCGCGTGCCGTCGCCGATGTTGTGCCTGCCGAGACCGGTAGCGCGATTTCCGAACTCACCCGCGATCTTTCCCACACCACCAGTCATAACGCGCTGTCAGCCGCCGGCGTGGCGTTTTCCGTCAAGCAACTGGCGAGCAAACTGGAATCGCAACTCGACGCGGCGGCGCAGATTGTCAGCAACGCCGAAGTGATGATCGCCACCGAACACGCCACCTCACAGCTCAGCCGTGAAGCGCTGGAGGCTGCCAGCGAAGCGCATCACAGCAGCGCAGCCGGGCGCACCGAACTGGTGGATTCGATTGCGCGTATGCATCAACTCAGTCAGCGCGCCAATGCCAGCCGTGAGTTGATCGGGGCCCTGAGTCTGCGCAGCGATGACATTCAACGCGTAACCCTGGTGATTCAATCCATCGCCAGCCAGACCAATCTGCTGGCGTTGAACGCGGCGATCGAAGCGGCGCGGGCTGGCGAGCATGGTCGTGGTTTCGCAGTGGTGGCGGATGAGGTGCGTGGTCTGGCGGCCCGGACGGCCTCGGCGACCGGCGAAGTCGGGGAGATGGTCGCCGATATTCAGCAACGCACGGCGCAAGTGGTGGAGCAGATCCGCGAGCTGTCCAGCGATCTGCAGACCGGTGTCGAACAAGTTGAAAACACCGGCCAGCATTTGGAAAACATCGCGCGGCTGGCGGCCGGGGTGGAAACCCAGGTCGGTGAAATCGCCCGTGGCGCAGAAACCAACCGTGAGCAACTAGACAGTCTGTTCAAGGCCATTGAGCAGATGCGCAGTGATCTGGCGATCAGCGATCAACAGACCCGGCGCCTGGCCGAGGCCGCCGTACAGATGGAAGGCCAGGCGGAAACCATCAGCGAGCGTCTGGCCGAAGTTGGTCTGGATGACTATCACCAGCGCGTCTATGACCTGGCGCGTGAGGGCGCGAGTCAGATTGCGGCGCGGTTCGAGGCGGACGTCGATCAGGGGCGGATCAGCCTCGATGATCTGTTCGACCGTCAGTATCAGCCGATTCCCGGCCCGCAACCGGCGAAGTTTCAGACTCGTTTTGATCGCTATACCGATCAGGTGCTGCCGGCGATTCAGGAGCCGTTGCTGCCACGCCACGAGGGCTTGGTGTTCGCCATCGCCTGCACGCAGCAGGGTTATGTGCCGACGCACAACCTGGCGTTCAGTCAGCCGTTGACTGGCGACGCGCAGGTGGACGCGGTGGGCAGCCGCACTAAACGCAAGTTCACTGATCGCACCGGGATTCGCTGCGGCAGCCATCAACAAGCGGTGTTGCTGCAGACTTACACCCGCGATACCGGGGAGCTGATGCATGACCTGTCGGTGCCGATCATGGTCAAGGGGCGGCATTGGGGCGGTCTGCGCCTGGGATATAAGCCGGAGAGTCCGCGCTGATCGATTGTTACCGCTCGTGCAATGAATCTGTGCACGGGCGTTGCTGTTTCCTCTGCGACGAAGTCACTAACATTGCTATTAGTTAGGTAGCTAATGAAGTCGAGAGGTCAGTATGTGCAGAGTCGATGTCGCAGTGATGATTGGCAGTGGTGTGCCCGCCGGATTGCGCGCGATGGGCCGCAGCGTCTGCTGGGTGGTGTTGCTCAACGGTGAGCGGCGTGGCACCGCGTTCGCCAGTCGCGACGAGGCGGAGGAGTGCAGGGCTGCCTGGCTCGCGCAACTGATGGCCGAGCCTGGCGACAGCCTGCACTGACATGTATTAACGGCCGTCGTGCAGGCGTACGTTCAATTCATCGACCATCACCGCTTCTTCGCCGTCGGCGCGCAGCCATTCCTTCAGAAGCTGCGCCTGTTGCGGCGTCCAGAAGTCGGCATCGATCAACTTGGTGTTGGCGTCCAGCGGATGCGCTTCGATGAAATCGTCGATTGCTCCGTCTTCCGATGGCAGGCCCAGTTGGTCGAACAGGGTTTTCAGATCATATGCTGGCAGTTCCATCGTGTACTCCTTTTGCGTGTGCCGGAATGGCGCTGTCGCTTGCTCTTTATCTGAGGCAGCCGTTGGACAAGAGTTCGATTCGTGATTCAAGCGAGCGGGCGAGGGCGCACGCTTCGTTATGGTCTTCGCGGAAACCTCTTACACGTCCGGTAGACGATTCCTTGATATGAAAGAACGCGTTACCCGCCGGTACTACCTGAAATCGCGGCGCGTAAGCGCTTTGTGCGTAGGGTGCAAGGTCCGGTAAGTCAGCGCCTTGCAGCACGAAAGGTTGATCGATGCCGGGGTTGGAAGGCTGGGCAAAGTGAGTCAGAGTGCACATATGAAGTCCTTTTCATGGGGTAGCCGACGGTTACAGGTCGGTTTGGGTAGTCGGAAGGAGCATCGCTGCTCTAGAATCGCCAGTGCCTGTTGGCGACAGGTGTCTATCTAAAGCAATTTTTTACCGGTGATATGTCGGAAAAAGGCTTTTTTTCGTCAGCTTTTTCCCTAAAGTTTGTAGTCCGTCTTCACTACGCTTAAGTGAGGACTTTTCCTTCAAGGCCTGGCGAACGTCGAGCCAAGTTTCTCGCGTGACTTTCCAGTAGTCTTGCGAACTCGCGATGAATGGGCGTTCTGCTTGTTTCAGGTTTACTGAAGTCATTCGGTAACAGCATCGGCCTGGCCGTTTTTTTTGCCGTGCGCGTTTTGGTGCAGGGTACTTTTCAGATGTGGGGATGTTTCTTTGGCAGTCAGTAATCTCGATATGCATGCTTTGTTCGTGTTGGGTGATTTGCGTGCAAAGCTGGTCAAGCAGTTTCAATCGCGTTTTGTTTACATCACCGAACAGAACGCCGAAGGCATTTATGTGGCCGAGATCGACACCGAAAGTGCGTTGGTAGTCGATGACAAACCGGGGCTCAAGCTCAAGGTCGGCGATCATTTCAGCGCGGCCGTTCTGCCCAGCCGTGAAGGCGGCAAGATGGATATTCGCTTTCGCGAAATCAAACTGACGGTGTATGGCCTGGGCGACTATGCCTTTGTCGATACCGCGGACGGTCACGCGATCCTGTTCAAGGAAGGCCATAGCGTGGTGACGGTGTTTGCCGCGCATCAGCAATTGCAGGAAGGCCTGACCAAGACCCTGAAAGCCGTGACCGGTAAAGCGGCGAAGTGGCGCAAGGGCGAACTGATCACGTTCAAGGCCAGCGAGTGAGCGTTGGTGTGAGTCGTGCCGACTTCCATTCGCAGAACCTCGATCGCGCGCGTGAAGAGGCCTTGCGGCTGTTTCACGCCAAAGCCGAGTTGCAGGGCGCGTGGCTGAACTGGGTGGCAGCGCAGATCTACACCTTGCGGCCTGCGGAATACGCCAGCATGGTCAGACGCGAGCTGCAAAGCTTGCAGGAAAAGTCTGAAACGTAACCTCGTCGGGAACCAGTCCCGGAAAAAGCAGGAACCTCGGCTACAGTCAGTTGACTGAGTATTCAGAGGCTTGCGGTCTTCTGCCAGGCCATCCTGCTATTGCTGAGAACAGCGCGAGGTGCAAAAGCATGAAAGGATTTCGACGGTTACTGGCCGCCAGCGTGGTCTCGTTCGGTGTGCTGGCATTGGCGCAACCGGTAACGGCGGCGCAGACGCCCATCCATTTTGCCGACCTGAACTGGGAAAGCGGCAGCCTGATCACCGATGTTCTGCGGATCATCGTCGAGAAGGGCTATGGCCTGCCGACCGATACGCTGCCGGGCACCACCATCACCCTGGAAACCGCCCTGGCCAACAATGACATTCAGGTCATTGGCGAAGAGTGGGCCGGGCGCAGTCCGGTGTGGGTCAAGGCCGAAGCCGAGGGCAAGGTCGCCAGCCTGGGGGATACGGTCAAGGGTGCCACTGAAGGCTGGTGGGTGCCGGAATACGTGATCAAGGGCGATCCGGCCAAGGGCATCAAGCCCATGGCCCCGGACTTGCGCAGTGTCAATGACCTGAAGAAATACAAGGACGTGTTCGCTGATCCCGAGAACCCGAGCAAAGGGCGTTTCCTAAACAGCCCGATTGGCTGGACCTCGGAAGTGGTGAACAAGCAGAAGCTGACCGCTTACGGCCTGCAGGATGACTACACCAATTTCCGCAGCGGATCGGGTGCGGCGCTGGACGCCGAAATCACCTCATCGATTCGTCGAGGCAAACCGGTGCTGTTCTATTACTGGTCGCCAACGCCGCTGCTGGGCAAATTCAAACTGGTGCAGCTGGAGGAGCCGCCGTTCGATGCCGAGGCGTGGAAGACGTTGACCGATGCCGACAACCCCAATCCGAAACCGACCCGTTCGCTGGCGTCGAAGCTGTCGATCGGGGTCTCTGCACCGTTCCAGAAAGAGTATCCGCAGATTGCGGCTTTCTTCAGCAAGGTGGATTTACCTATCGAGCCGCTGAACAAGGCGCTGGCCGAGATGAGCGAGAAGCACACCGCGCCACGCCAGGCGGCGGAAGCGTTCATGAAGGCGCATCCGGAGGTGTGGCAGGCGTGGGTGCCGAAGGATGTGGCGGAGAAGGTGGCGGCTGATCTGAAGTAGATGATGAGTCCGCTGGCCTCTTCGCGAGCAAGCCCGCTCCCACAGGAGGACGCGTTCCAATTGTGGGAGCGGGCTTGCTCGCGAAGCTTTTACGCTTTTAAAACTTCGTCTGCACCGCCAATTCAAAGGTGCGCGGCGTACCCAGATAGTACGCCGGCGAAACATGCGCAAACTCGGCATACACCTCATTGGTCAGGTTACGCACCCGACCGGTGACGGTGGTGTGCGAGTCGACCCTGTAGCTGAGGAAACTGCCGAACAGCGTGTACGACGGCACGGTCATGGTGTTCGCCGTATCCGCATACACCGAGGCCACATACCGTGCATCGACCCCACCTTGCCATTGCGGCGAAAAATCATAAGTCAGCCATAGATTGCCGACCCGATCCGGAACGTTGGTCGGCGTGTTGCCCTTGCGCGACACCACTACGCCGGCGGCATTCTTTTCGGTGAAGTCGTCGTACTGCGCATCGACCCAGGCGAAGTTGCCTTCGGCCAACAGCTTGTCGGTGATCCGCAGGGAACTGGCGATCTCGATGCCTTTCGAGGTTTGCTGACCCACCGGGATGCTGCTGGTCGGGTCCAGCGGATCGGTCACGGCGAAGTCTTTGCGCTCGATGGTGTACGCGGCCACCGTCGCCGAGCCACGGCCATTCAGGTAGTCGAACTTGCTGCCGATTTCCCACTGTTTGCCCGTTGAAACATCGAAGTCTTGAGTACCGTTCGGCTGCTCGGCGGCGGTGCTGTATTGCACGTAGACGTTGGCGGACGGGATGAATTGGTAGGTCAGGCCGACGCGCCCGGTGACCGGCTCCCAACTGCGTTTGAGCTGCTTCGGATTGGCGGCCGTCACGGTGCGATGGTTGGTCACGTCGAGGTCGATGTCGTCGTAACGCAGGCCGCTGAGCAGCGCCAGTTTATCGGTCAGTGCCAGACGGTTTTCCACGAACAACGCTTTGGTGGTGACCTCGTTGGTCTTGTCGCTGATCAGTGCCGGGTTGGTGCCGGGAATGTCGTAGAAATGCCCCGGACGGTAGTTGTTCGGATCGACCGTGCTCGCGCCTTTGATATTCAGCGGAGAGTTGGTGGTCTGGTTGACCTTGTACTCGAAACCGCCGGACCAGGTGGTGTCGAGGCCGAACAGGGTGTTGTCGTGGCGCAGTTCGAACTGGTTGCCGTTCTGCTCGCCCTGATGCCGTACTTGATAGGCGGTGGAGCGGTTCACCGCGCTGTTGTCGGCGTTGTACTGATAGGTTTCGAGGTTGCGGTAATCGCGCTGACTGTCGAGGTGATACAGCGTGTTGCGCAGGGTGGTGCTGTCGTTGATCCGGTAGTCGATGATCGAGCGCACCCAGATCGTGCGCTGTTCGTAGCGCCCGTCCTCGACGTTGTAGTTGTTGAAGCGGTTGTGTTTGTCGATCTTCAACTCGCCGGCCTTGGGGTTGAGCACCGGCGTGCCCCAGTAGGGGCTGTTTTCGTGTTCGTCCTGATATTCCAGGGCCAGGGTGTGCGACAGATCCGGCGTGAGGTCGCTGAGCAACGAAAACGCCACGCTCCAGGCATCGCGTTCCTGGCGGTCGATGTAGCCGTTGCTGGTGTTGTGGCTGACATCGAGCCGCGCGTAGTGCTGCACGTCGGCGCTCGGGTCGGTCAGCGCGTGATTGAGGCCGAGCGCGGTTTCGGTGGTGTCGTAACTGCCGTAGCTGACGCGACCTTCAGCGGCTTGTTCGTCGCGAGTTGCCAGTTTGGTCACGTAGTTCAGTGAGCCGCCGACCGAGCCGGCGCCGTTGATCAGTGACGAAGGCCCGCCCACCAGCTCGACCCGATCATAGATCCACGAATCTACCGGCCGGGCGAGGCCACCGGAGACGGTGACGCCATTGAACATCTGGGTGATCTGGCTGCTGGTGAAACCGCGATAGGAGACGAATCCGCCGAAGCCTGGCGGTGCGCTGGCATTGACCCCGGGCAGGGTGTTGGCGGCGTCCTGGAAGTTTTGCGCGCCGTGACGTTCGATGTCGTTGCGGTTGGCGACGGCCACCGAGGCCGGCGTGTCGCGCACGCTCAAGCCGAGGCGCGAGGCCATGCCGCTGGATTGATCGAGGCTCAGGCCCGGTTCGCTGGTGGATTCGCCGTCGATGGTGATCGGCGCCAGGTCCACGGTGGATTCGCCGTCGATGGTGATCGGCGCCAGGTCCACGGTGGATTGCGCCCAGGCGTTAAGGGACAGGCAGCCGCACAGGCTCGCCAGCAGAGGAATATGTTTCATCGTTGAATCCTGAATGCTTGTCTAGGAGTCAGCGCACAGGCGAACGCCGCGCGTTGGCGCAGTGGGCTGAACAATCAAAAGGGCGAAGACACTCAGGCGAGCGGTGGGGCGCGAGGGTTGGCCGAAGGCCAGGTGAAACGGGCAGGGAGGTCGGCGCTGACGATGGGTGCCAGCGGCGGGCTGTGTTGCTCGGGCAGAACCGCGAGGGTCAGGCTGGAGTTGAATGCCGGGCCCATGCCGCCGCCGACCGAGCACAGCGGACAGCCGAACGCCTTGGACAGGGTCGGCAGTTGCTCTTCGGTGGGATTGCTGGCCAGCGGCGCTTGAGTGGCCGGGTCGACCGCACAGAACTGGCCGCCGATACCGTTGAGCTGCATTCCGACCATTTGCCCGTGACCGATGCTGCAGGCGAACACGTTGAACAGGACGCAGCAATAGAGCATCCAGGCCAGCAGTGAGCGATCGGAACGGGTGAATTTCATGGGGCGGCACTTTACCGTACCGCCGATCGGTCGTGCACTTCAAAAAATGCCAACTAGGATGTTTTGTTCAAATCCCTGGAAAGGATTCTCGACCATGACCTTTGTGTTGGCTCAATGGCTGGTGACGATATTTGCAGTGATCGCCCTGGTACATGTGTATTGGGCGTTGGGTGGACAATGGGCGGCGGTGGCGGCGGTACCGCAAGTGCCGGTGCAAGGTCTGGTGGCAACGGTGCGACCGGCGTTCAAACCGTCAGGCTGGATTACCTTGGTGGTGGCGGCAGCATTATTGGCGATTGCCGCGCTGGTGTGCATGCGGGTCGGCTGGGGTATGCCGGCGGTGCACCACAAGGCGTTGCAATGGGTGATCAGTGCGATTGCATTGTTGATGTTTGCCCGGGCGATCGGTGATTCGAATCTGGTGGGGTTTTTCAAAGAGGTGAAGGGTTCGCGGTTTGCCCGGCTGGATACCTGGGTGTATTCGCCGCTTTGTCTGGTGTTGGGGGCGGGGTTGTTGGCGGTGGCCTGGATCTGACCCGGTTCATGGGTTGGCAGTAC
>NZ_JANLOG010000069.1:0-49473 GCF_025466205.1 Pseudomonas sp. 13B_3.2_Bac1 | reverse complement strand
CCCCCCCCCCCCCCCCCCCCCCCCCCACAGGGGGTTTATGCAAATCCGGTTACTTACGCATCCGCATCAATTCCGGCAGCCCGATCTTCAGCAACCGCGCCGTACGACTCTTCGCCAGTTCCTCAACCCCCTCATGCTCGGTCAGACGGGCCATTTGCGCTGCCATGTTCATCACCAGCGCCTCCCGGGAGTAAACCCCGCCACCGAGCTGATAGACCGACGCAATCAACTCCCGCAGCTCCAGCGGCAGGCGCCAGCGCGTGCGCAGCGCCGAACCGTAGGCCGCGCCGAATTCCGCCAGCGCGTCGCCGACTTCCTCCAGTTCATCCAGTGCGCCACCAGCCTGCTGCCACTCCTGCAAACAGCGCAGCAACGCCAGGTCGCCGAGACGATGCAACATACCGGCGCAGTAGCAGCGCTCCTGATCCAGATCGAGCAGGCGCGCCAGTGTGCGCGCGTATTCCGCAGTGTGCAGCGACAGCCCCCAGTAGCGCTCGGCGTAGTCCGCCAGGCACGGGTCACTGAGCTTGGCGCTGCGTTTGAGCGCCAGGCCGAGGATCAGGTTCATGCTCTGCCCGGTGCCGAGCCGATGCAGCGCCTGCCCGAGGGTCTGCACCGCGGCGCCATGATGCTGCGCCGCGCTGTTGGCGGCGGCGATCAGCACGGCGGTGATCTGCGGATCAGTGCGGATCTCTTCTTCCAGCAGCTTCAGGTCGAGGCCATTGGGATTGAGGCTGCGTTTGACCGCCACCTGCACATCGGTCATCAACGGCGCGCCATCGGCCTGCTCGCGGCGTCGCTCGAGGAACACCGACAAGGTCATGCCCGGCGCCAGCGTCGGCACTTCGCAGAACACCTCTTCACCCGCGTTCAGCAGCAAACCCTGCAGCCGCTCGGTCAGGCTTTCCATGTTCAACGGTTTGGTCAGGTAGGCCGTCGGGGCCAAGGGTATGGCTTCGCGCACGCTGGCGCTGTCGTTGCGACTGCTCATCAGAATGAACGGCAGCGGCGGATTGCGTTTGCGCTGGCGCACGCTGCGCAGCACGCTCAGACCGTCGATGCCCGGCAACTCCCAATCGACGATGGCCAGGTCATACGGCACTTCGCTAAGCAACGACAGCGCTTGCTGGCCGTCGGCACACAGATCCAGTCGCGCATCGCAGCGCACATTGAGCAGCACTTGTTTGAGCAGGTCACGAGACCATGGGTCAGCCTCGGCAATCAGCACCCGGGGTACGGCGGGTAAATCAACGGCAGTCATGCGCGCTCTCCCTTGCAATGCCTGAACCTTAGCCAATGCTGGCCTTTCGATACAGCGCAAAAGCGCCTGATGTGTTTCAAGGGGCGTAAAAAAACCCGCCGAAGCGGGTTTTTTGTCGAGCCGATCACACAGTGCCGGGCTTACAGCTCCGAGAAGCACTCTTCGATGATCGCCAGACCTTTGTCCAGTTGCTCATCCGGCGAGGTCAGCGGTACGAGTACGCGCAGCACGTTGCCGTAGGTGCCGCAGGACAGCAGGATCAGGCCCTTGTCACGCGCCTTGGCCACGACTGCCGCAACGGCGGTCGGGTTTGGCTTGTGGCTGTCGCCGTTTTCGAACAGCTCGACCGCAATCATCGCGCCCAGGGCACGCACTTCGCCGATCACCGGGTACTTCGCCTGAATGGCCTTCAGGCCAGTCACCAGACGCTCGCCGACAGCCTTGCAGCGGTCCAGCAGTTGTTCTTCTTCGAACACTTCCATCACGGCCAAGGCCGCAGCGCAAGCGATCGGGCTACCGGCGTAGGTGCCGCCGAGGCCGCCTGGAGCGATGGCGTCCATGTATTCGGCCTTGCCGCAGACACCGGCCAGCGGGAAGCCGCCAGCGATGGATTTGGCGAAGGTGGTCAGATCGGCAGCAACGCCCATCTGTTCCATGGCGAAGAAGGTGCCGGTACGGCCAGCGCCGGTCTGCACTTCGTCAGCGATCAACAAGATGCCGTGCTGGTCGCACAGGGCACGCAGACGCTTCATGAATTCTTTAGGCGCGACGTAGAAACCACCTTCACCCTGCACAGGCTCGATGATGATCGCGGCGATGTCTTTCGGCTCGGCGTCGTTCTTGAAGATGCGTTCGATGGACGCGATCGAATCGTCGATGCTCACACCGTGCAGTTCGTTCGGGTACAGCGCGCGGAAGATGCCGCCTGGCATCAGGCCCATGCCGGCCGAGTAAGGCACGACTTTACCGGTCAGGCCCAGGGTCATCATGGTGCGACCGTGGTAAGCGCCGGTGAAGGCGATCACACCGGCACGGCCAGTGGCGGCACGGGCGATTTTCACGGCGTTTTCCACGGCTTCGGAACCGGTGGTCACCAGCAGGGTTTTCTTGGCGAAATCACCTGGCACCTTGGCGTTGATCTTTTCGCACAGCTCAACGTACGGCTCGTAGGCCAGTACCTGGAAGCAGGTGTGGGTCAGTTTGTTCAGCTGTTCGGTCACGGCCGCGATGATTTTCGGGTGCACGTGGCCGGTGTTCAGCACAGCGATACCGCCGGCGAAGTCGATGAATTCACGACCTTCAACGTCAGTCACGGTAGCGTTCTTTGCCGATTCAGCGAAGATCGGGTGAATCTGGCCAACACCACGTGGAACAGCTGCGGTACGGCGGGCCATCAGTTCAGCGTTAGTCTTGCTCATTACAGTCCTCATTCACCGCTCATCGGGCGGCGTGGTTCAAGGATTAAGCGGGAGGAATCGGCGGTGGCAGCATGCGATGATCGACTGCCACGGCGTTCCCGGCCGCAGAGAAAATTCCGGTTTGAAACGACGCAAAGGGACAGCGCTCTCGTGCCCTTTGCGTTTGCAGCGATCCCTTTCCCGGCTTAGATGCCCAGGCAGAGGTATTTGATTTCCAGGTAATCCTCGATGCCGTACTTGGAGCCTTCACGGCCCAGGCCCGACGCCTTGATGCCGCCGAACGGCGCGACTTCGTTGGAGATCAACCCGGTGTTGACGCCGACCATGCCATATTCCAGGGCTTCAGCCACACGGAACACCCGGCCCAGGTCGCGAGCGTAGAAGTAGGAAGCCAGACCGAACTCGGTGTCGTTGGACATCGCGATCACTTCGGCCTCGTCTTTGAAGCGGAACAGCGGTGCCAGCGGGCCGAAGGTTTCTTCCTTGGCGACAGCGGCATCTTTCGGCACGTTGGTCAGGATGGTCGGCTCGAAGAAGTTGCCTTCCATCGGCTTGCCACCGGCCAGCACGGTGGCGCCTTTGGCCACGGCGTCAGCGATGTGCTCTTGCACCTTGGCCACGGCTTTCTCGTCGATCAGCGGGCCAGTGGTGGTGCCTTCTTCCAGACCGTTGCCGATCTTCAGCTTGGCCACCGCGACTTTCAGCTTCTCGGCGAACGCGTCGTAGACCGAATCCTGAATGTACAGACGGTTGGCGCAGACGCAGGTCTGGCCGTTGTTGCGGTACTTGGAGATGATCGCGCCTTCGACGGCCTTATCCAGGTCTGCGTCGTCGAACACGATGAACGGCGCGTTGCCGCCCAGTTCCAGCGAGACTTTCTTGATGTCCTTGGCGCATTCCGCCATCAGTTGACGACCGATTTCGGTCGAGCCGGTGAAGGACAGCTTGCGCACGATCGGGTTGCTGGTCAGCTCGCTGCCGATGTCGCCGGCGCTGCCGGAGACCACGCTGAACACGCCTTTAGGGATGCCGGCGCGCTGCGCCAGTTCGGCCAGGGCGAAAGCGGAGAATGGCGTTTGCGACGCCGGCTTGAGCACCATGGTGCAACCGGCGGCCAGCGCCGGACCGGCTTTACGGGTGATCATCGCCGCCGGGAAGTTCCACGGGGTGATCGCGGCGGTCACGCCGATCGGCTGCTTGATCACGATCAGGCGCTTGTCTGGCTGGTGGCCCGGGATCACGTCGCCGTAGATGCGCTTGGCTTCTTCGGCGAACCACTCGATGAACGAAGCGGCGTAAACGATTTCGCCCTTGGCTTCGGCCAGCGGCTTGCCCTGCTCGAGGGTCATCAGGCGCGCGAGGTCGTCCTGGTTCTCGATCATCAGTTCGAACCAGCGACGCAGCTTGCCTGCACGCTCCTTGGCGGTCAGTGCACGCCAGGCCGGCAGCGCTTTGTCAGCGGCTTCGATGGCACGGCGGGTTTCGGCGGCGCCCATTTTCGGCACGGTGCCGAGGATTTCGCCGGTGGCCGGGTTGTTGACCTTGATCGTCTGACCGTTGTCCGCATCGACCCAAGCGCCATCAATGAAGGCTTGCTGGCGGAACAACTGGGTATCTTTAAGCTGCATGTCGGCTTTCCTTAACAGCACCGCGGCCTGCGCGGAGCAAAATTATGATTGTAGAAAGGCGCCTCGCAAGGCTGCCGTCAGGGAAATCATGGACCGGGCTGAAACCTCTAAAAAGCGCACGGTTGCAAACACGTGCGGCTCAACACCCGATCAAAGAGCGTTTGAAATCTCAAACGGATCGTAGGAGCAAAGGGGTTAAAGGACAATAGGCCGTTCGAAAAAAAGAACAAAAACCCAGCGTTTGCTGGTTTTTTCAGATCAACGAGCAAAAACCCCCGGCCGCAGCCAAACCATAGATCAGCCGGGAAAAAGCGCCAAGCGAGGGTTTTGCAGGACGTTACAGCTTTAAGGAATGCAGCGCCCGCGCACCGACACGCGCACTGACAAAACCCGCCCAAACCCGGCATGGACGCCCCGAGCCGACCTAGGTATGATGTCGCCCGCTGCACCAGTAGCTCAGCTGGATAGAGTACTGCCCTCCGAAGGCAGGGGTCGTGGGTTCGAATCCCGCCTGGTGCGCCATGAATTGAAACGAGAAAGCCCCGGACTGTGATGGTCCGGGGCTTTTTTGTGGGCGCAACGCAGTCCTCTGGCGGCGGTCACTCCGTCGTCCAGTCAAACTCGTCGTAATCGTCGTCTTCCTGATCTTCCCCAACCTCCTCAAAAACCTCGTCCTCTTCCACGACGTCTTCTTCCGACTGGTTCAGCAGAAACTCCTTGCGAGCCTCGGTAATCGCTCGCCGCATCTCCTCGCCCTTCTGCGGGCAGTTGAGGAGTTGGGCGATGCGGTCGATTTTTGGTGCCACTTTGTTCTCCAGCGCTTCAGCCATGGCCCGATAGTGCGCGTTTTTGCCGGGCAATGCCAAATGGCTGGAGATTCATCCGCTCGCTAGCAGCGGATTTGTTCGCGGCACAGGCGTCGCGGTAAAGGCAGGCAACGAAACACGGGGCTGCCCGCCTCAGTGGATGAACGTGATCCTTCATCCACTGAGGCAGCCAGCCCTTTCAGATCGGGTTAAACGCCGCTGAAAATTTTTTCAGCGGTGATAACGCCGTACCACGCTGCTGTTACGCAGTACGTGGCCTTTGATTTTGTCCATCAGTTCGGCGCGGGTCAGGCCGGCGGGCAAGGCGTCCGGGGCCAGATCGAGGGCGTAGATCTGAATGATGTAGTGGTGGGCGCTGTCGCCGACCGGTGGGCACGGCCCGATGTAATGGGTGGTGCCTTTACTGTTGGTGCCGCCCACGCCTTCAAGACTGGATTTGGCGCCGACGCCGGCCGGGATCTGCCGGGTGGTGGCCTTGATGCCGTAGTGAATCCAGTGATCGACGCCCAGGCCTTTCTGGCCGTCCGGGTCGTGCATGACGATCGCGTAGCTCAGGGTACCGGCAGGGCCCGCATTCCAGGCCAGCGCTGGCGACTGGTTCTTGCCGCCACAGCCTGCCGCATCGCTCGCGGCAGCCGAGGTGAACAGGCGGTTGTCCGAGACACCGGGGATGTCGAGGGTAAAGCGCTCGGCCGCCTGCGCCGGAAACTGCACGCAAAGGGCGACGGCGACGGCCGCCAGCCAAGGGTTTAGAGAGGTCAATCGGGTCATTCCGGGAGCACCTTGTGCAGTTGGGCCTTCGTCGGCCTGCAAACTATAGCCGTACCGTTCGTGCCGTGGCAGTAGCAATTGGCTGAACCTCGCACTGCGCCGCAAACTCGTAAGAGAAATGCCTGCCAGGAGCACGAACATGAGCCTGCACCGTGTCGCCCGTTTCGCCGATGTCCCTGAAGACCGTGGCCTGCCGGTGCAGATCGGCGACTGCAAGCTGGTTTTGTTGCGTGTCGCCGGCCAATTACGTGCATTTCAGGGCGAATGCCCACACGCCGGCGCGCCATTGGCTGACGGAGCGCTGTGCCATGGTCGTCTGATCTGCCCGTGGCACAAAGCCGCGTTCCGCGCCGAGGACGGTGCACTGTGCGAACCGCCGGCGCTGGACAGCCTCAAGCGTTATCCGCTGGAAATGCGTGGTGATGAAGTCTGGGTGGATGATCAGCCGATATTCGATCCGCATGTTCCACCGGCCGATGATGCGCGCACCTTTGTGATCGTCGGTGCCGGAGCGGCAGGCACGGCGTGTGCGGCGGCGCTGCGGGAAAAGGGGTTTGGTGGCCGCGTCGTGATGATCGACCATGAACCCGAGGCCGGTTATGACCGTACGGTGCTGAGCAAATTCGTCCTCGCCGCAGAGATGCAAGTCAGCGAAACCCCGCCGCTGCGTGATGACGATTTTTACCGCGAACAACGCCTCGAACGGCTTCAGGACGAAGTCCGGTCAATCGATGTCGACGGCAAAATCCTGCACCTGCGCGAGGGCCAATCCCTGCGTTACGACGCGGCCGTGCTGGCCACCGGTGCTGTGCCCAATTCACTGGAGCTGCCCGGCGCCGATCTGCCGCAAGTCTTTGTCCTGCGCTCGAAGGCGCAAGCCGGGCAGATCATGAGCGCAGCCAAGGCGGAGCAACGCGCGGTAATCATCGGCGACAGCTTTATCGCCCTCGAATGTGCTTCGGCGTTGCGCCAGCACGGCCTCGAAGTGACCGTGCTGGCGCGGCACCAGGTACCGTTCGCCGCGCAGTTCGGCGAAGCCGTGGGCAAAGCGATCCGTGCACTTCACGAAAAAAACGGGGTGAAGTTCATCGCTGAGCATCAAGCGCGGGAAATCGTTGGCGAAGGCAAGGTGGAGGCAGTGCTGCTGGATAATGGCCTGCGGGTGAAGGCGGATCTGGTGCTGGCAGGGATCGGCGTGCATCCGGCCACCGAGGCCTTCGCCTCGTTGCCCAGGGAAAAGGATCAGTCATTGCGGGTCGATGCCGGCATGCGCGTCGCTGAAGGCCTGTGGGCGATTGGCGACATCGCGACCTTTCCCTTGAACGGCCAGCCACAACGCATCGAACACTGGCGCCTGGCCCAGCAACACGCGCGCATCGCCGCCGCCAACATGCTCGGCGCTGACGAACATTATCTGGACGTACCGTTTTTCTGGACCTGGCACTTCGGCAAGAACTACGACTACTTGGGCCACGCCGAACATTGGGATGAAGTGGAGTTCATCGGCGAGCCGGAACAGCCACCGTTCCTCGGCCTGTTCGGCAAAAACGGCGTCGTCGTGGCGGCCGTGGCGTGCGAGAAAGAGCGGGAGATGGCCATGCTCGCCGAACGCATGAAGCAACCGCTGGAAATGGAAGAAGCGTGGGAGCTGATTCGCGGGTGAATACAGCTCCTGCCGAGGTTGCGTGAGCCGTTCAGTGAGCCGTCGGCCCGCGATTGTCATCGTCTTCCGAGTGCAGGAAGATCACCCGTGGATGCTCCAGCGGCGCCAGCGGCGGTGGCAGTTCCGTGGCCTCGACTGGCCTGAAGTTCAGCACGACACGGCTGACATCGCCCTCCTGGTCGTTATGAATGGTGATCACCCCGGGGGTGCGCAGCTGCTGCAAGCGGTCATCGCAGATCTTGAAGCTCTTGCTCAGGCCTTCGTCATCGACAACCGGTGCCGGTAGTCGACGCTGCGCGAAGCTTCGGCTTTTGCGCTGCTGATAACGCGCCCAGCCAATCAGAATGACCGCATTGACCAGCGCCACCCACAGGTAAATCTCCAACGTACCCAGGGCCTCGAACGCCGAACTGTCGATCCGCGGTCCGCCGGCGTGCGTCTCGATCAATGGCCACAACCCGCGAATCAGCAGGTACAGCAGGCCAACCCAGGCCAGCACGGTGAGGATCACATCGACGACCACCAGAAATGGCCGCTGGCGGGTCCGGATGATTTTCATTTGATGACCTCCTCTTCGTCGTCTCCGGCCGGTTTGATACCCCGGTCAGGACTGACCCAACGCGCACGCTTCTGATGTTGGCCGAACAGCACTTTGGGAAAACTGACGAGCGTGGTCAGCAGGCTGATGAACCAGAACACCAGCGGATACCACACCACCCAGAACATGGTTCGGCCCAGCCCCGGTTCGTAGCGCCGGTCGATAATGATACTGACCGCGAACTGCACCAGACAGACGAACGCCAGCAACAGTCCGGTGAACGCCGGCGGCATCAGGTGGTGTACGGCGATGGCGTCGGGCATGACCACGAACTTGCCGATCGCCCAGAAAATCACCGACAGCAGGAAGGTGAACGCCCAACCGGTCGACAGGCAGTATTCGAACAGCAGTGGCCACAGATAACGATGGCGGTACTGCCAGATGCCGCGGATGTTCTTGAACAGCACTTCGGCACCACCCTGCGCCCAGCGCAGGCGCTGCTTCCACAGGCCGCGCAGGGTCTCCGGCATGAGGATCCAGCACAGCGCACGCGGTTCGTAGAAGATGCTCCAGTGATCGAGTTGCAGCTTCCAGCTGATGTCGATGTCTTCGGTGATCATGTCCGGGCTCCAGTAGCCGACCCGGTTCAACGCGGTACGGCGGAACGCGACGATCACGCCGGACACGGTGAAGATCCGCCCGAACACCCGTTGCGTGCGCTTGATCAGCCCGATGATCGATGAGAACTCGCCAACCTGCACTCGCCCGACCAGCGTCGACCGTGTGCGGATTCGCGGGTTGCCGGTCACCGCGCCCAACCGCGCGTTGTCGAGCATCGGCGCCACCAGATAAGCCGCGGTGTTCGGCGCCAGCAACGCGTCACCGTCGATGCACACCAGATATTCGCTGCGCGCAGCAATGGCGCCCATGCGCAAGGCCACAGCCTTGCCCTGGTTTTCCGCCAGATGCAGCACCCGCAGGCGTGGGTCTTCCTTGGCCAGCCGGTCGAGCACTTCGGCGGTGTTGTCCTTGGAGCCGTCGTTGATCGCAATGACTTCGATGTTCGGGTAATGCTGGGCCAGCGCCGCGTGAATGGTGTCGGCGGCGTTTTCACCTTCGTTGTAGCAAGGGATCAGGATCGAGATCAGCGGCTCGCCTTCCAGTGGCGGCGGCAGGGTGTCGTCCTTCCATGGCCAGTGGCGCTCCCAGTGCAGCCAGAAATACAGGCCGCCGGCAATCCACAGCCCGGACATGAACAACGGGTAGAAGAACACGAAGTCCATCAGGAACTGCCCGGTGACCAGGAAGATCAACCCCAGCGGCACGCCGAGGACGAGCGCCAGAACAAGCAGGGCTAACAGTCTATCCAGCATGTCATGGGTTCCATTTGTTGGAGAGCGCAGGCCTTACGGTTTTCAGGTCCGGCAGGTTGTCGAGGAAGTTGTCCGGGTAGTAACCGAAGCTGGTCGCACCCTGACGCTTGAGCCGGCCCATCCAGTCGGCCAGTTGCGCACCGTCGATGTCGGCCTGATCCTTTTTCGTCCAGTCGCGGGCCTGCAGTTCGAACACCGTGCGATCCAGTGCACCGGGGCGCTGCTTGATCTTTGCCACCAGTTCTTCGAGCCACGGGCCGGATTGCGCCTGGGTCTGTTTTTCCATCAACGGCATGGCCATCGGCGCCGTCCAGTCGTAGGTCACGAGGAAGTCGTCAAGGTTCTGCGCAAACCAGGCTTCGCTCTCAGGATTGAGCACTGGCTCGGCGAAGATGTTGCGTGCGGTCAGCACTTGCGGGCCACGGATAGCCCGGACTTTGGCGGTCAGCTCGTTGGTGAAGTCGATCAGGTATTGGCTCTTGAAGCGCGTCCAGCGCTGCATCGCCGCCGGATCGGCGCGCAGCGCGGCAATCGAACCCGGCAAACCGTGTGCTGCATAAGCTTTCAGCGCTTGCGGACTGGCATCTTCGAAGTCCGAGAGCACCGCGTCGTCGTGATAAAGAATGCCGTCGACCGAGGTCAGGCGCGCCACGTCTTCGTAGATTTCACCGATGATCCGCCGTACTTGCGGATCGAATGGCGACAGGCGTTGATACTGGCCCGGATCGACCGAAGTGGTGCCGGTCTTCGGATCCCAGCGCGTGACACGCGGCAGCTTCGCATCGAGGCCGAAACTCAGGACCGGCATCCACGCGAACACTTTCACGTGCGCCCGAGTGCGCAGTTGCCAGGCAACGCGGTCGAAGATGTCGGCACGTACCGGCAGGTGACGGTTGGGGAAGTACAGCGAGTGCACCAGCCCGTCGCCCTTCGGATCGGCGAAGGCCTGCAGGAACACGGTGTTCGCGCCCATGTCGGCCATGCGCTGGATCAGTTTGCCGAGGTTGATTTCCTGCTGCGCCGGATCCGGATCGTAGACGTTATCCAGATCGACATGCACCACGCGCATGGCGAAGTCCGATTGCACGCCGACGATGCTGTTGGCGAAATGCTCGCCGTCAGGATCGGAGGCCACCAGGAAGCGCGGGCTGCTCATCAGGTTGTCGAGGGCATCGAGACCGTCGTCCAGGGTCAGGGCCATCTCGTAGCCCTGCTCGCCGACCACGGTCAGCGAAGTGCCGTCCGCCGTGCCGTACGGCCAGACCCAGATGCGCGGCTTCTTGCCGGTGACTTTGCGGATCTTTTCCGAAATGGTCGCAACGTCATTGCGGATCCGGGCGCGGAAATCCTCTTCGGACTCATAGCGTTTGGTGACTGGATCGTAGCGGCGGGTTGCCGCCGCCGGCTGCATGTTGCCTTGCGGGTTGGCGAGGATGCCTTTGTGGCTGGCGTCGGTGTGCGCGGCGATTTCCACCAGCCCCGATTGCGAGATTTCCCGCACCTGATCCCAGGTCAGGAAGTCGGAGCGTGCGCGGGGTGCACCAGCAAAATCCACCGGTTGATTGAGCGGAGTGTCGATCCATACGCCGACCGGCGCCAGCAAGGCGTGCCAGTTGTAGGCGCGCAGCACCGGCAGCACGCGGGTATAGAAGCTTGAATAACCGTCGTCGAAACTGAGCAGAATCGCTTTGGCCGGCAGTTCCGGGCCGCCCTTGCGCGCCGCCATGATCTGATCGACGGTTACCGGCTTGTAGCCGTTCTCGCGCAGCCAGGCCAACTGTTCGATCATGCGCTCGGTGCGCACGGCTACCACTGCCTGATCGGGGTCGCGGTCTTCGATATCGTGATAGGCGATACCCAGCACGTGGTTTTTCGGCCACGGTTTTTCATTGGCCGCCACCGGACGTTGCGAGGGCGGCGCGAAAGCCGGGGCTTGCTGGGCACAGGCGCTGACCAGCAGCACTCCCAGCAGAAGGATGAAACGCGAAATCAAAGGCATCTTCAAACTCTTCTAGAAGCGGAAAGTGAGGTCGACGAGCAGACGCAGATCGGTTTCCCGATCGCCGTCGTAGGGCCGGTTGATCACACTGAACAAGCCGCCCACCTCGAAAACGTCGTTCCAGGCATAACGTTGGCCATAACCGAGCATCGCCATGCCGCCAGTACCGTAATCACGCTGGCTGTAGGTGCCCGCACCGGCCTGGAACTGCTGGCTCCAGGAGGTTTCGTAGCGGTGGTACAGCACGTGATTGACGTTGACCGTGGGCATCACACTGAAGTCCGCCTTCGGGTTGAAGTACGGCACGTCTTCGGAGTTGGAGTTGTGGCTGGTGCCGACCTCCAGACCGGCGTCGACCTGCACGTGCGGCGTGCTGTAGACGCCCTCGCGCCCGGTGAGCAAGGCTTCGACGCGGTTGTTGCCGTCGCTGAAGTGCGATGGGCTGACGGAGAGTTTCCACTCGCGGCTTTCGTTGGCGCGCCAGCGGATGAACGCGTTGCCGCCGTTGGCCTTGATATCGCTGTTCAACGCACGCAACGGCGTCTCGGCCGACAGATAGGAGAAGCTGCCGCCGTACTGCCAGTTGTCGTTGATGTCGCGGGCAATCGCCACGCGCGCGCCTTGCTTGTCGCCATAGCCGTAGTCGTGGTTGGAAACTTCGGCTTCCAGGGTCATGTCGCGGGTACGCCGCTCCAGACCCACGCGCTGGAAGCGGTCGGTGCCGGTGCCTTCGGCAAAATCACCAGTGGCATAACCGGCGCCGACGAATACCCGCCAGTCTTCATCGATCGGCGGGCTGTACAGCGTGCTCTGGATGCCGAAATCACGGCTGCCGCTGACCGCCCCGGCGCCGCTGCTGCCGCCGCCATTGGCCTTGCCGCCGTAGGCTTCGACGCGCAGTTCGGACATGTCATGCACTTCACGCTCACGCTCGGCGCGCTGCACCTGGCGATTGTCAGGGAAACGCTCGACGAGGTCGTCGGTCAGCGCATCCATTTGCCGCCATTCCTGCAGGGTCATCGCGGTGCGCGCCTGAGCGAGTTCCAGGCTCATGTCGCGCGGCACCATGCTCTCGACT
The DNA here is from genome assembly GCF_025466205.1 of Pseudomonas sp. 13B_3.2_Bac1. Classification (NCBI taxonomy): domain Bacteria; kingdom Pseudomonadati; phylum Pseudomonadota; class Gammaproteobacteria; order Pseudomonadales; family Pseudomonadaceae; genus Pseudomonas; species Pseudomonas sp. 13B_3.2_Bac1. The sequence continues at coordinate 36,917 of NZ_JANLOG010000069.1, read as the reverse complement.
TCCTTGAGCTGACTCTCGGCGCGGCGCGGCCAGTCACGGGCCAGATACAGATCCGCCTGGGCCACGCGCAAGCCGACGTTGCCCGGCGCCTGGTCGACCAGGGTCTGCAGGCCTTCCTCGCCGTGAGGCAGGTCGGCGCCGTACGTCCCGGCCTGCGCGGCCAGTTGCTGAGCATCCATCCACTCGTCGTTGGGGTTGCCGATCGGCAGGCCCTTGAGTTCGACCCGTGGCTTCTCTGACTTGGCCAGGTCATCCGAAACCTTGCGGGCCTCCTCGGGGTGATCACTTTCCAGCAGCGAGTAATACAGGGCGGTGGTGTCTTCCAGACGATCCCCCGGATCGGCGTCAGGTGCCGCCAGCACCTGACGGTACAGATCGGTGGAGATTTCCGGCTGGCGCTGATCCAGATACGACGCCGCGACCCAACGCAAGGCGTAGGTCGGGACCTTCACGCCTTCGGCTTGCAGCTTCTGGTATTCAGTGATGACTTCAGCGGTTCGCGTCCGTGCCTTGAGGGCGCCCATGCGGTCGATGCGCCAGCGAACCACGTCGTCGTGGGCACTGGCGTCGGGGGTCCAGGTGGCGAGCAGCTTGTCGTAGTCGGCCAGCGCGCGGTCGGCGATGACATAGCGCTCTTTTTCGCTGCGGGTGGCGAACTCGGCGAGGCGCACACGCTCGGCGGCCAGGTCGCCTTCGAGGCGGCGCAGGGTTACCGGGTCGATCAGGCCCGGACGCTGGTTGGCCAGACGCAGTGCCGGCTCCGGCAGACGCGCCTTTTGCAGGGCGACCACATACTCACGGGCAACGTCCGGTTTGCTGCCGGCGCGGATGAACGCCTGATCATATTCAAACAGGGCATCGTATTGCTTGCCGGCGCGGGTCAGGGCATAGCCCAGTGCGAGGCGACGAGTCGGATCATCGGGTTTGGCGGCGACCAGCGCTTTGGCGCGGGCGACGGCTTCGTCGGGTTTGCCCGAGTCGGCCTGGGTCAGCGCCAGCCCCAGTTGCAGATCAGCGTTGCTCGGCTCCAGCGCCAGGGCTTTGTTGTAGACCTGGATTGCCTGATCCCAACGCTTGAGGTTGCGATAGGCACGGGCCGTGGCGGTCAGTGCCTGCACCGGCAGCGCACGGTCGCGACCCTGGGTCTCATAGACCTGCACCACTTCGGCATCGAGACCGGCCCAACTGGCGATCTGCAAGTGATCGCTGATCTGGCCGGTGGTCGATTGCCCGGGCGGCACCTGACGCAGCACATTCAGCGCAGGCGTTGTCTGCCCGGCACGGGCATCACGCACCATCTGATCATAGGGCGTATCGGCAAACGCCAGTGCCGGCCAGAGCAACTGGCTGCACAGCGCGACACGAAACAACGGGCGTAAACCACGATGTAGAACAGGCACATCAATACGCGGCATTCGTCAGCATCCTTACATGGCCAGCCGGGTCGCAATGCCCCCCTTGCCCATTAGTAACGGCGGCCAAGTCGAAAGCACTCGGCCAAGCTTAGTCAGGCAGTCTTGCATGCAAGCGTAGACCAATATTCAGAACACAATAATTGTTCAGATTCGTGACGCAGCGTCTGCCCCCAACCTGAGCAAAGCCTGATGCCAGACAGCAAAACGCCCGGCGTCTGCATTGCGCAGAGGCCGGGCGTCGCTTTTGGAACGCGCGGGTGTTACTGGATCTGAACCCCGGCGAATTTGCTCATCAGGAAGCCGACGAACTGCTCGACGGTCATCTTCTGGCCGTTGAATTCCACCTGATTGGCGGCGTAGTGCAGTTTGGAAACCACATTGGTGCCGTCGAGAGTCGCCAACTGCGAACCGACTGCCATGCCGGCAAACATGTCGGCGCCGGCGCTGGCCTGATCGACGATGGCTTTGGCATCGGTCTGGCCATCGACTTGCGCCTGCACGCTGAGCAGATCGACCAGCATCGGCTTGGACACCTGCACATTGAGGTCGAGCAGTGCGATCAACTGTTTGACCAGTTGGTCCGGCGGCATATCCATCGAGGCCGGTTTGGTCAGGTCGATCACCAGATTGGCGCGGCTTTCACCATTGGCGGTTTTCAGCGACAGGTTTTCCAGCGCCAGTTGCGGGCCGGCGGCCAGCAGTTTTTGCAGATCGGATTTGACTTGCGCGTTTTCCGCCTCGGTCAGATTCAGCTCCGGAGCTGGCAGGCCAGCGGCAGCGGCATCAGCAGCAGCCTTCTCGTACGGCTGCAGTTTGGTCTGATAGATCTGCATCAACGACAGGGTCGACGGGATGTCGAGGTTCTTCAGGCTCATGGCCAGTTGCGCCGAACCGATCTTTTTGTCGTTCAGCGACACTTCACCGATCTGGTAATCCGCACGGCCAGAGGCATTGCTGCCGTTCTCTTCGGTGAGGTTCTTCATTTCGAAGTTCTTCACGCCCAGCACCGACTGTTTGGCACCGAAAGTGGTTTTGCTGCTGGTCAGCTCCAGGGTGTTTTCCCCGGTGTAGTAGCCGTAGCTGCTCTTGGTCAGGTTGCTGGCCAGGGTCAGGCCGTTGAGCTCGATCTGCACCGGCGCCTGATCTTGCGAGACAGTGACCAGTTTCAGGTTGTCCATGTAACCGTCAGCCTTGACCTTCTGCGCCTTGGCACTGGCGGAGATGTTCATGGTCAGGCCGGAGAATTTCAGGCTCGATTGCTCGTCCAGCGCGGTTTCCAGTGGCAGCAACTCGAGGCTGCTGGTAGTGGATTCGTCATAGCCGATGTTGGTCACGCCCTTGAGCGGCGCGGCGCCTTTGGTAGCGGCAAACCATTTTTCGGTGGCCGGGCTCTTTTCCAGCTCGTAATTGCTGGTGGCCATGACCGGCAGCCACTTCAGCGATACCAGACGCGAGAACGGCAGCGGGCCGTGTTCGATATGGTCGACGAACAGCAGCTCGACCGGCTTGTCACCGAACATCTCGCCCTCGCCCTTGAGGCGGTAGTGCGCGGTGCTGGTGAAGGTGTGACGCTCCAGCGACACCAGCTCCAGCGATGCGGTGCCATTGGAGCCGGCCATCGCGGTCTGCAGCTCTTTGTTGGCGTTGGTGACGGCGTTGTTCAGCACGCCTTCGATCTTGGTTCCGGTGTACCAGGCCCCGCCGGCGCTGATGGCACCGATGGCTACAACAATCCCGAGAAGCACGCCTGCTGATTTATTCATGAATGACCTGATCAATGTCCGTGGCTGAAAGTGTGGTCGTCTTCCCTGAACCCGTGACCGGGTCGCGGCTCGACTCCGCTGAAATTAGCGGTGGAGATTAGCACTGGCAGCGCGAGGCGGCCCAATGTTTAAAGGTTAAAGAGTGTCTATGGGGAGTGTGGACAGCTGACAGGCGGGGAGAGTTGCAGTGTTTTTGAGGACGCTATCGCGAGCAGGCTCACTCCTACAATTGAAATGCGTTCCCCTGTAGGAGTGAGCCTGCTCGCGATAGGGCCACCGGATTCGCAAAAAATCAGGAATACTGGACCTCGATCTCATCGAGTTGATGATCAAAGCTCTTCAATCGCGCCGTCCACGTATACACCAGCACTTCGAAATCCCGATCGATCACCGCCCCGCCCGGTCCCTCGGCGCGCGGGTCGCAGAAATCCAGTTGATAACGCTCCCGGGCCATGGCCGTGGCGACATCCGACAGTTCGCGGGCATTGTTGAGCCAGTGCCAGCCTTCATCGGCAATCTGCTTGTCGAGTTCCAGGCACTGTTTTTTCAAGGCTTCGAGGCTTTTTTCCAGCGGCGTACCGGTGAGTTCGCCCATGACTTCGGCGAAGGTGCGTCCGGGTTGCCAGTAACTGCCCCAGAAGTAGCGGTCGAACACGGTTTCGACCCGGCGCAGAGCGACTTTGGTGTCCCAGATCAGCACCAGGGTCTTGCCTTGTTCAAGTTGGCGTTTCTTGACCCGCTGCACCTGGATCGACGCCCAGGCCACCACCACGATTGCCATCACCGCGATCAACGCCGTGGCGCTGTCGAGGAAGACCATGGCCTTGTCGATCTGATGGGCCAGCATGATGCCGTAGAAATAGGTGGCCGACAGCAGCACCAGCGCTACCAGGGCGCACCAGAAGCCGAGAGCGTAAGGGTTTTTCATTATTGGTTTCCCCTAGACCAGCGCTAGCAATGTGCGCTGAAAGGGCGCCGTGCTCAGGGCACCCTTCCAACACTTCAAAGCATAGCAACGGCTTCAGGGTTTGCTGGTGCTTGAGGCTTGCGTTCGTCCGCTTTCCCAACCGCCGCCCAGCGCGAGGAACAAATCGATCTGGCTCATGGCAACCTGGGTGTTGGCGGCGGCCAGTTGCGCGGTGACGTCGGTGTAGGTGCGGGTCGCCTGCAGGTCGGCGAGGAACGACTCACGCCCGGCCTGGAAGAAGCGGTGCGTCTGATCGGCGGCGAGTTTCGCCGACTGTTCCGCATCGGCCAGCGCATCGCGGCGTTGCAGCAGCGCGGTGTACTGCGCCAGGCCGGTCTGGGTTTCGCGGATGGCGTTGAGCACCACGCCATCGAAGTGCGCCAGCGCACCCTGGGTATTGGCTTCCGCCTCGCGAATACGGGCGCGGGCGCCGTTGGTCGGGACCTTCCAGCTCAACGACGGGCCGAAGCCCCAGCGGTTGGTCGACGGATCGCCAAGATCGGAAATAATACCGACAGTGCCGATGGTCGCACCGATGCTGATGTCCGGGTACAGCTCGCCAGTGGCGATGCCGATCCCGGCGGTCGCGGCGGCGAGGCGACGTTCGGCCTGACGCACATCAGGCCGACGCTTGAGCAGCGCCGCACCGTCGCCGACCGGCACCAGTTGGGCGATTTTCGGCAGTTCGGCGCAGGTGGCGGTGCCGGCCGGCAACTGATCGACCGGTTTCGCCAGCAACATCGACAGGCGGAACAGCCCGGCCTGACGCGCCGCTTCATAGCGCGGCATGTCGGCGCGCAACGACTTGAATTGGGTTTGCGAACGGGTGACCTGGGTTTCATCGCCACGCCCGGCATCGCGCAGGCGCTGGATCAGGGTCGTGCCTTGCGATTGCAGGTCGAGGGAATGCTGGGCGATTTCCCGCTCTTCATTGGCGGCACACACCTGGGTGTAGGCGCGAACCACGTCCGCTACCAGAGTGATGCGCGCGGTGTCGGCGGCGGCCTGGGTCGCATCGGCGTTGGCCTTGGCGGCTTCGATCCCGCGTTGCAGCGTGCCCCACAGATCGAACTGGTAAGAGGCGCTGATGCCGATATCGCCGACGTTGGCCACCGGCACCTTTTCCGTCAGCAGGTAGGCCTGACCGGACTCCTGCAAGCGCTGCGCGCCCATCTTCACCCCGGCACTCCAGCCGCCCGCCGCTTCAGCCTCATCGACCTGGGCCCGCGCCCGCGACAGGTTCGCCGCCGCCACGCGCAAGTCGGTATTCGACGCCATGGCCTGCTGCACCAGTTGGTCCAGACGCGGATCGCGATACAGCCGCCACCAGTCGGCGGGCACCGGCGCTGACACCACCGGTTTGCCCTCCACCGCCAGTTCGCCCTGAAAATCCTTGCGCTGCACCGCCGCGTCAGCGGGCAGGTGATAGTCCGGCCCGACCATCTGACAGGCCGAGAGCATCACGCCCAACCCGGCGATCATCAGGGCCCTGTTCATTGCGCGGGCTCCTGTTTGTGGTCGTCGCGTGGCTGATCGTCGATGATCGACACGGTAGCGGTCCGCCCGGCGATCATGCGGAAATCTTCCGGCACTTCGTCAAAGGCGATGCGCACCGGAATCCGCTGCGCCAGCCGCACCCAACTGAACGCCGGGTTGACGTTGGGCAGCAGGTTGTTGCCGCTGGTACGGTCGCGGTCTTCGATACCGGCGACGATGCTTTCGACATGCCCGCGCAGCCTGGCCTTGTCACCGATCACACGGATGTCCACCGACTGCCCGACATGAATGCCGTCGAGTTTGGTTTCCTCGAAATAGCCGTCGATATGGAACGAGTTACTGTCGACCACCGACAACACCGGACGCCCGGCGGTGACGAACTCCTGCACACGCGGCGCGCGGTCGTTGACGTAGCCGTCCACCGGACTGCGGATCACCGAACGGTCGAGGTTGAGCTGCGCGCTGTCCACCGTCACTAGCGCTTCGGCCAGCGCCGATTGCGCACGGGCAACTTTCGACAGGCTTTCTTCCAGCTGTTCGGCCGGCACCAGATTACCCAGCCCACGGTTACGCTTGGCTTCACGCTGCGCCTGGGCCAGGGTTTCTTCGCGATCGGCGACCGCCGCCTTGGCCTGACGCAGGGCCAGTTTGAAACGGTCCTGATCGATGCTGAACAGCACCTGGCCGCGTTTGATCAACTGGTTGTCCTTGACCTCGACCTGCTGGATCAGCCCGGATACATCCGGGGCGATCTGGATGATGTCGGCGCGGATGTGGCCGTCGCGGGTCCACGGCGCAAACATGTAATACATCACCATGCGCCAGACGAGGACGACGGCAAAAGTCACGATCAGCAGGGTCAGGACCACGCGACCGATAGTCAGAAACGGTTTTTTCATGTCATCAGGTATCGACTGAGTGAGTCCACGCCGTACAGCATCACGGCGTAGAGGGCCACGTTGAACAATGCCCGGTGCCAGACCAGACGGTAAAAGTGCAGGCGCGTGAGCACGCCATGCACCAGCAGAAACAACACATAGGTGATGCCCATCAACACCAGCAGGGTCGGCAGGAAAATCCCGCTGATATCCAGATCACCGATCATAGGGGCGCTCCATCGGGCAGCGGTTCTTCGGCATCGCTCGTGCTGACGAATTCCACGCCGGGCAGCAGCGCCAGGCGCAAACCGCTCAGGGCATGCAACAGGTTTAGTCGGGTTTCTTCGTCGCCGTGGCCTTTGAGGGCGCGACGCGCACGGTCCATGGTCATCAGTAGCGGGCTCGGTGCCGGCAGGCGTTCGCCGGCCTTCAGACACGCGCGGAAATAATCGCCGACCTCGGCCACCACTTGCCGCAGCAATGCCTGCGGTGCACCTTCCACACGCGGCGTGTAGGCCAGCAGGTCGAGCAGGTTCAGCCCAACGCGCACTTCACGCATGGCGATCCCGGTGTCCTGACCGGTCATGGCCAGACGCGGCAGGTGCTGCATCAAACGGTCGAGCAACTGCACGCCCAGTTGCCGGTGCTCGGCGAGGTTCGCCGGCTCGGTCATGCGCACGATGTCCTTCCAGCTGAAACGGGTCAGACGTTTGGCCGCCAGTTCGACACCGAACGGGCGGGTGACCAACGTCCAGATGAACGCGAACAACAGGCCCATCGGCCCGGCCAGATTGGAATTCACGAAGGCAAAAAAGTCCGCGTCGTACGCGCCCTGAATGCTGATGAAAGAAGAGGTGTTGACCAGTGTCAGGAGCATGCCGAGATAGAACCGTGGCTGCACCGTCAGGGTGCCGACACAGATGAACGGAATCGCAAAGGCCAGCACCAGCATCGGGAAATCGTGCAGGTTCGGCAGAATCAGAAACAGATAGAGACTGGCAAACAGCACCGACATCCCGGTCCAGAAAAAGAACCGGTAGATCTGCGGCGCCGGGTCGTCCATCGAGGCAAAGAAACTGCACGCTACCGCCGCCAGAATCACCGCGCTGCCACCGTCCGGCCAGCCGAGCAGAATCCACAGCACCGAAGCGACGATGATCGCCAGAATGGTCGAGGCCACCGAATACAGCATCATCCCGCGGTCAAGAAACGGCGTCAGCCGCCCGAGGCGCCAGTGCCGGTACACCGCACGCCAGCTGTCCTGGCGCTCGCAGAGAATCGCGTCCTGCAGACTGCGGCAGTCCTGCCACAGATCGATGAATTCGCCGAGGCGATAAATCGCGTTGGAGAACAGCAATTGCTTGCGATCTTCCAGCGCCTCGCAGCTCGGCTGCAGCGCCTGAAGCTGATCCTTGAGCGCCTGCCAGCGGTCCAGATCGGCGTCTTTGTGACCGAGCCACTCCTGGGTCGCGGTCAGCAGCGGGGCAAACTTTTCCACCAGTTCCGGCGTGCGTCGCTCAAGGGCATACAGCGAGTCTTCCAGAGCGTCGATCACCGGCAACAGGTGGATCATCCGCCCGCGCAGTTCCTTGGTGTTGCGCACGGTTTGCGGCCGGGCGCCTTCGTGGGGTAACTGGCCGATCATTAATTCGAGGCTGTTGAAATTGGCGACCATGGCCATGCGCAGCGCGGTGATCTGTTCAGGCTGCACGTCGCGGCTGAGAAACTTCAGGCTGTAGGTGGTGGCGTCGGCGAACCACTTGCCCACCGCGTCGTTGAATACCGGCGCCAGACGGCGCGGCCAGAACATCGCGCCGACCACCGCCGCCACGGCGATGCCGAGAAAAATCTCTTCGGTCCGCGCCTCGGCCACATCCCACACCGCCAACGGGTTATCCACGGTCGGCAAGGCAATCAGCGGCAGGGTGTAACCGGCGAGCATCAATGCGTAGTTATTGGCCGTGCGCAGGTGCAGCGACAGGAACAACAGGATCCCCGTCCACAGCGCGATGACCACCACCAACACGTACGGACTCTGCACGAACATCGGCACGAACAGCACCGCCGCCGCCGCCCCGAGAAAGGTGCCGATGGCGCGGTACAGCGCCTTGGAACTGGTCGGGCCGAGAAACGGGCTGGAGACGATATACACCGTGGCCATCGCCCAATACGGACGCGGCATTTGCATGAGCAAGGCGATGTACAGCGCAATCATCGACGCTGCAAAGGTGCGGACCCCGTAGAACCAGTCCCGGGCCGGAGGAATGCCGGAGAAAAAACCGTTCAAGAATTGATCACCACAGGCGGATGGGCCGCCTCAAAAGCTCGCAGTACCCGAAGCGTAGCCTCCAGATCACTCTGGTCGATGCCTTCGAGCACCTCATGACGCAGACGTACCAGTTCACTTTCCACCGCTTGCACCAGTTCACGGCCGGTGTCGGTCAGGCTCAGGCACTTGGCCCGACGATCCTGCGCATCTTCGGTGCGGCAGACATAGCCGGCGTGGCACAACTGATCGAGCAGGCGCACCAGCGACGGACTCTCCATCCCGGCCGCCTGCGCCACCTGCACCTGACGCACGCCCTCGCCCAACCGCCCGATCATCAGCAACGGCACGGCGCAGGCTTCGGAGATGCCATAGTTGACCAGCGTGGTCTGGCAGATCTTCCGCCAATGCCTGGCGGCCACCACCATGGCACTGCTGATGTTCATCTGGAGAGCGTCGAGGGAATTCGGCACGGGAAAATGCACACTGTTAGTTTGCTAACTATCAATATCGCATTGGCGGGGAATTTCAGTCAAGTTTTGAAACAAATCTTCTCGGCAGAGAATTTCTATAGTTCATCCAGCTCGATGGCTACCCCTACTTCGTTCCTGCGCGAATGTGTGATTGACACCAAATCGAAATCATCCAGCTTATTCAGGATCGCTTCATAAGTTTCTGGCGAAATCAGCACAGCCACTGTTGTGTCGTGCTCCCGAAACTCGACAGGCCCGTTGGAGATGCTTTCGATCACTGCCTCAATACAGTCCCCAAGCGCGTCAACATCAATTGTTCTGACTGGCAAAAATGATTGCATCGACGGCTCCGGATTGTTGAATTGGCAAGCTACTCCAACATCGATAGGGATCCTGCGGACATTCTGTAATAAGGTTTTACTTCAGTCCTACAAAACCCGCCCCTTGCGCAACAACACATTCAACTGATCCACCACCTCCGCCCAATCCGCATCATCAAGAATCTCATCCCGCAAAAAATCCGCCTGGCTCTTGCTCCAGAAAAACGCGTCTGCGAGGTGCAACTCGGGTTTGAGTGGTGAATGGGTGGCGATGAATTGCTCGATGCTGGTCGGGTCGCTGCTCAGGCCGAGTTGGTCGAACAGGGATGGGAGGCTGTGGGTGGGCTGTTCCATGGAGGACTCCTTCAAGAATGCGGTGGATGGGCGATTACTCGCGAGCAAGCCCGCTCCCACAGGGGATTGCGTTCAACCTGTGGGAGCGGGCTTGCTCGCGAAGGCGTCAGTGGCCGCACCACAAAACCTAATGACTCAACTCCCGCACCTGCGCATGCGGCACCATTTTCAGGAACTCGGGCATGCTCATGTGCAGCAGGTAGTTGTGGTTGCCGGCTTCCAGGTAGATGTCTTTCTGCCGAGTCAGCAGCGGGTCGATGACCATGTCCAGGCCATAGGAATCACCCAATGGCGGCACCGCGCCGCGTTCGCAGTCATCGAAGATATGCGCCAGATTGCTCTCGCGGGTGATCTGCCATTCACCGCTGCTGCGCACTTTGCTCAAATCCAGGTGCCGGCTGGCGGGCAGCACGGCCATCAGGTAATGCCCGTGGTGGTCGTCGAGGATCACCGATTTGGCCACGCGTTCGGCGGGCACCCCGGAGACCCGCGCGGTTTCCAGGCTGCTGGCCGAGTGTCGATGGGCCACGACGTCATATTCGCAATGCGCCCGATTCAGGCTGCTCTGCACTTTTTTTGCCATACGCATGATGCACCTCGGTGTCACGCTGAACGTTGTACCTGTTCTGCTGAGTCTAGTTCGGCAAGCCACTGGCGAAGGGAAATCCGCTCACTGGACACATCTGTTCATTGATCAGAATTCATCCAGCGCCAGGCTCATCTAGACTCAAGGAACCAACCCATGACTCTCCCGGAGGGTCACGTGACCAGTCGATGTTGTACGTTTTTCCTGATGCTGCTGCTCAGCGGCTCGGCCCTCGCGGCCGACGTCCCGCTGACGGCGGTCAATCCGGTCGGCCTGTGGCTGATCACCCTCGGGGTTGCCTTTCTGATTGCCGAAGCCGCGCTGCCCAACTACGGGGTAATCGGCCTGGGCGGGATCATCATGTTCGTCATCGGCGCGCTGATTCTGAGCAATGCCGATTTGCCGGTACCGATGATTATCGGCCTCGGCCTGCTCAGCGCTCTGCTGCTGATCGCACTGATCATCCGCGCCTTGAAAACCCGCCCGCGTCACGCCGTCAGCGGCGATGCCGGGCTGGTCGGCAGCGTGACGGCGGTGACCACCGTGCAAGCGGAAAACACGCACAACGGCTGGGTGCAATTGCAGGGTGAGCATTGGCAAGTGCAAAGCACAACACCGCTGCACACCGGGCAATCGGTGCGTGTGGTCGGGCGTAAGGGCTTATTGCTGAAAGTCGCCGCGACTGACGCGGCAGGACACGGAGAGTGATCATGGGTCTGCAAATCGGTTTCGTTGCACTGTTGCTGCTGGTCATTGCCCTCGCCGGGTCGACCTTTCGCATCCTGCGTGAGTACGAGCGCGGCGTGGTGTTCCAGCTCGGACGCTTCTGGCAGGTCAAGGGTCCGGGGCTGATCCTGCTGATTCCAGTGGTGCAGCAAATGGTCCGGGTCGACCTGCGCACCGTGGTGCTCGACGTGCCACCACAGGATGTGATCACCCGCGACAACGTCTCGGTGAAGGTTAACGCGGTGCTGTACTTCCGCGTGCTCGACCCGCAGAAGGCGATCATTCAGGTCGAAGACTTTCTTTCGGCCACCAGCCAACTGGCGCAGACCACCCTGCGCGCGGTGCTCGGCAAACATGAGCTGGATGAACTGCTGGCCGAACGCGAGCAGTTGAACATCGACATCCAGCAGGTGCTCGACGCCCAGACTGACGCATGGGGCATCAAGGTTGCCAACGTCGAGATCAAACACGTTGATCTGAATGAGTCGATGGTGCGTGCGATTGCCAAACAAGCCGAAGCCGAACGCGAACGCCGGGCCAAGGTGATTCACGCCGAAGGCGAACTGCAAGCCTCGGAAAAACTCATGCAGGCCGCCGAAATGCTTGGTCGTCAGCCCGGCGCCATGCAGCTGCGTTACATGCAGACCTTGAGTTCGATTGCCGGCGACAAGAGTTCGACCATTGTTTTTCCGCTGCCGATCGAGCTGCTCAAAGGGATGGCGGATCTGTCAGGCAAGTCCTGAGCATGCGCACACCAGCGATTATCCCCCCGGTTTATCGGCGCTTGGCGCCATCACGTACAAGCGTGCAAAAGCGCCGCCCGCATGCACATCGCTTTGCCGCTGCCAGCCTTCGGGCAACGCCGCAAAGTCAGTGGGTTCGTCCAGGGTGCCGATCAACCATACCCGAGCGCCAACCTTGGACAAATCGCCGAGTTGGTCGAGATAAACATCCTCGCTGACCAGCGTGCCGAACCCGTAGGCATTGGGCCGCGTGGAGCGTCCGTCCGCCGCCGGTGGCGTGTACAGGCGAACCTGCGCATAGGTGCGGTTGTAATAGATGTAACTGAGGTACCACATCATGTCGCTGGTAACGATCCGGTCACCCTCAACGAAGTGCCGGTTGACGTAGTCGACCACCACGCTGAACTGATCGTTGCTGTCGACCGTGGCGTTGTTCTTCACACCCACCAGTTCGACCCCAACGAACAACACCAGAATCGCCAGCGCCAGCACGCGAGAACCTGTGTACAGCCGATCGACCGCCAGCGCCACCAGCATCGGCAGCCCCAGCGCATAGGCCGTCACATAACGTTCGATGAACACCGGTGAGATGAACGACACGCCAAACACCAGCAGAATCGGCAACACGCTGTAGAACAGCAGCAGCAAGCTGCCGCGAAATACGCTGCGATCACGTAGCAGGGCAACCCCGATCACTGCCACCAGCGCCGATGGCAAGAGCAAAAACAGCCAACCCGGCAGGGTCATGCCATCGTCTTGAATCAGCAGCGACCAGACCATCGACGGCAGTGAGCTGAGGGTAACCGGATCTTCCCAGCCAATGTCATTACTGGCCTTGAGTTCCGGGATGTGTTGCAGCAGATCCAGCAGATTGGGCACCCACGGCAGGTACAGCAACGCAATGACCAGATTCGCCAGCCACCACGCCGGTCGCTGGATATGCCGCAGCCGATACCCCGGCTGCACGCGCACTGCCGCCAGGTACAGCCAGTGGCTGATCACGCAGAGCACGGTGAAGTAATGGGTATAAAACGCCGCCGTCATCAGCAGCGCGTACGCCACCAGGTAGCGATGCCGCCGAGGCTGCCGAACCCAATAGACCAACGCAATGGTCGCCGCGATCAGCCACATGCCGAGCAGCGAATACATGCGCACTTCCTGGCTGTAGCGCACGGCCGTGGGCAACAGCGCCAGCAGCAGTCCGGCCAGCAGCGCGGCGCGGCGGGTGGCGAGCAGATCCACCAGCCACACACCGAGACCGACAGTAATGATCCCCGGCAGCGCACTCATCATGCGAATCGACAGGATGCCGTCGCCGAACAGCCCGATCCAGCCGTGCAGCAACAGGAAATACAACGGCGGGTGCACGTCGTGAGCTGCACGCCCCCAGATTTCAGTCAGCGAAAACTGGCTCAGCAGGACGCTGGAGCCCTCATCGAACCAGATCGCTGCCGCCGTCAGGTCGTAAAAACGCACCACCGCCGCCAGCAGCATGATCGGTAACAGCCAGTGTTCTCTGGCCCAACGAATCAAGCGCAAGGCAACCAGCCATGCCCCCGGGACCGCACGCGGATCCTGCGTGTCGCCAACCGGCGTTTCTCTGTGTGCCGCCATTGCATCCTCTTGCTGTGCCGGAATATCGCGAACGGAAGGCTCCGAACCTGACCGTCACTTTAGGTCAGCCACGGGAGGGCCGTCGATGGCGGTGTGCGGTTTCACGACATCCGGCACCCCGGCCGATCCCAAACAGCCCTCGGCATTTTCAGTTCACGCCATCAGCGTTGCGCCATCTCCCCCGGCGGATACACCGACTCCCAGCCCCCACCCAACGCCCGGTACAACCCGACCATCGCCAGCGAAACGCCGGTCGAACTCTCCACCCACTGCTCCTGCGTCGCCAGCAACGCACTTTGCACGGTGAGGACGTTGACGAAATCCACCGCGCCCTCGACGTATTGCTGCTGCGCGGTGCGCAGGGCGATCTGGTTCTGGCGTACAGCTTCGGCGAGGCTGTCGCGGCGACGCTGGCTGGCGTTGTAGGCGGTCAATTGATCGTCGATTTCATGCCAGGCGCGCAGCACGGTCTGCTGATAGGCGATGCCCGCTTCCTGTTGCTGGGCTTCGCGCAGTTGCAGCATGCCGCGCAGGCGTCCGCCGTCGAACAACGGCAGGCTGAATTGCGGGCCGATGCCGAATGCACGTGAACCCCAGGAGCCGAAGTCGCTCAGTTGCATCGCTTGCGATCCGAGGTTGCCGGACAGGGTGATGCGCGGATAGAAGTCGCCCTTGGCCACGCCGATGTTGGCGGTGGCGGCGTGCAGGCGCGCTTCGGCCTGACGGATATCCGGACGGCGTTCGGCCAGTTGCGATGGCAGGCCGATGGCGACTTGCAACGGTGACTGCGGCACCGCGCCGTCTGTGGATAACTCCTTGGCCAGGGCTTGCGGCGGCTCGCCCATCAGCAAGCTGATCGCGTTGATCAGTTGCGACTGTCGCTGTTCGAGCGCCGGCAGGCGCGATTCGATGGCGGAGACCTGCGCGGCGGCTTCGGCGACGTCGAGATCGGTCGCCACACCGTCGTTGAGGCGCAGCTGCGACAGTTTGAGGCTGTGCCGGGCGACGTCGAGGTTCTGCTCGGTGACCGCGCGAGTGTTCTGCACGCCACGCAGCTGGATGTAGTTCTGCGCGGTGTCGGCGAGCACTGCCAGAAGCACGCCGCGCCGATCGTTTTCAGCGACTTCGAGGTTGGCATCGGCGGCCTCGGTTTCGCGGCGCACACGGCCCCAGAAATCCAGTTCCCAGGAAGCGGAGAAACCGGCGTCCCACAGGTTGAAGGCGGAATCGCCGTTGTGCCCGGACGGGTCGCTCAAGCCTTTGCCGCTGTTGCGTTCGCGTGCGTAGCTGCCGGTGGCTGCCGTCGACGGATAACGATCAGCGGTGATCACCTGGCGCGCGGCACGGCTTTGTTGCAGACGGCTGCTGGCGAGTTGCAGGTCGAGGTTGCTCTTGATCGCCCGCTGGGTGAGTGCCGAGAGCTGCGGGTCGTGGAAAACCTCCCACCAGCGTTCGTTCAGGGGTTCGCTGACGGCTTGGCTGGGGGCGGACTTGGCGGGTTTGGCCCAGTCGGTGATCTGTGCGGCTTCGGGCTTGTGGAAGTCGGGGCCGACGGTGCAGGCGCTGAGGCCAATAGCGAGCAATGCACCGAGGGTGAGTTGCTGCCACTGGCCTCTTCGCGAGCAAGCCCGCTCCCACATTGGGTAATGCGTTCCCCCGGTGGGAGCGGGCTTGCTCGCGAAGGCGTCAGTTCTATCAAAACTGTTCATCGCTGAGTCACCTCACGTTCCGCCGACGCCGAACGGCGAGTATCGATACTCGCCTCCACCGACATGCCCACACGCAAACGCTCGGCCAACGGCTGACCCGGTTCAAGCACGATCTTCACCGGAATCCGCTGCACGACCTTGGTGAAGTTACCTGTGGCGTTGTCCGGTTTCACCGCGGCGAATGTCACGCCAGTCGCCGGGGCGATGCTTTCGACGCGACCGCTCAAGGCCTCGCCACCAAGGCTGTCGACGCGCACCTGCACGTGCTGGCCCGGCTGCACGTCCGTGAGTTGGGTTTCTTGAAAATTGGCGACCACATACGCCTGCTTCAACGGCACCACCGCCAGCAGCTTGCTGCCCGGCGTGACATAAGCGCCGACGCGCACAGCACGCTCGCCGATCATGCCGTCCTGCGGCGCGGTGATGCGCGTATACGACAGCTCGAAACTGGCGATTTCCAGCGCCGCTTGCGCGTGCTTCAGATTGCCTTCGGCGGCATCGCGCTGCGCCGTGAGAATCTCGACCTGCTTGCGTTCAGCCGCGAGCTTCGCGCTGGCGGTATCGAGCCGAGCGCTCGCCTGATCTATACGCGTGCGGGCCTGTTGCGCGTTCTGCACCGTGCCGGCACCCACGCCAGCGAGGTGGTTGTAACGATTGAGCTCCTGCTGGGCGAACGCCATTTCTGCCTTGGCCGAGACCACCGAGGCCTGCGCCTGAGCAATCACCGACGTCTGCCGCTCCAGCGTGGCCTTGGCGTTTTGCAGCTGAGCGCGGGCGACCAGGGTTTGCGCATCGGCCGCTTCAGCGGCGGCGCGCAAATCGCGATCATCGATCAGCGCCAGCAGTTGCCCGGCCTTGACCTGCTGGTTGTCTTCCACCAGCACTTCCTTGATGAATCCGGCCACACGCGGCACCACCAGGGTGAAGTCGGCGGAAACGAACGCATCGTTAGTGTTTTGCTGGGTGCGCTTGCCGAACAGTCCCGGCACCGCCAGGTACAGCAACACGCCGACAGCCAGTGCGGCCGCCACGGCCACCGCGAGTTTTTGCTTTGCTTGAGTCGTCATAAAAACCTTCGGTATCAGTGAAGCAATCAGGTCGGCGCACGGGGCGGAAAGATCCGCGTCGGCAGCCAGAAAATCAGCAGGATCAGCGCCACCGCGACGCCGGCCATGCACACATAGAGATCAGAGGAAGTCAGCACCACGGCCTGTTCGTGCAGGCGATGGGCGAGGCCCGGATCGCTGCGATCGGCCAACGGTGAATTGCCGAGGCTGTCGATCAACATGGTCGAGTGGAAATGCAGGCGCGCGGTGGTCAGCGCCTCAATGACTCCGGTGGCGATCACCGCCGCCAGGCCTTTCACCGTGTTGAACCACGCCGAGGCAAACGGCCCGTCCTGCGGCTGGATGCTGCCGGTCGACAACATCAACAGCGGCAGTACCGACATCGGCTGACCGAAGATCTGCAGCCATTGCAGGACGTAGAAATTGTCGCGGATCCACTCCGAGGTCAGCAGCGAGCCGCCCAGGCAGGACAGGGTCAACATGCTCAAACCAATGCCAAGCACCCAACGGCAATCGACCCAGCGCAGGTTGCACAGCGCCGCCACCAGCGGCAGCGCGATCAGTTGCGGCAACGCGGCGATCAGCATGATCGGCGCGGTCTGCACCGGGCGATAACCCTGGACCTGCGCCAGATAGCTCGACGGAATCAGCACCACCGCCTGCAACACCACCAGCACCCCGGCCAGGGTCATCAGGGCGAACGCCAGGTTGCGGATGCCGAGCATCTGCAACTTGAAGAACGGAATCGGCTGCGACCACTCATTGATCAGAAACGCCACCAGCAACAGCGAGCCGGCGCCGAGCAAACCGCAGATCAGGCTCGACTCGAACCAGTCCAGCCGATTGCCTTGCAGCAAGCCGATCACCAGCATGCAGATCGCCGGAAAGCCCAGCAGCAGGCCTTTCCAGTTGAATGTCTTGAGACGTTCCAGGCGCAGCGGATCCTGCGGAATCCCCCAAGCGACCATCGCCATGGCGATCAGGCACGGCACAATGATTTGCCAGAACGTCCACTGCCAGCCGACGTACTCGCTCCACAGCCCGGCCAGCGGCGTGCCGAGGCCCGGGCCGAACGTCGCCGTCAACGCATAACCGGCCAAACCATAGAGCTTGAAGTTGGCCGGCAGAAAACGCAGGGCGACGGTCATCAGCATCGGCGGCAACGCGCCGCCAGCCAGACCTTGAAGGGTGCGCATCAGCAGCAGGCTTTCGTAATTCGGGGCGAATGGGCACAGCACGCCGAGCAGGGTAAAGACGCTGATCATGCATAGGGTGAAACGGCGCAGCGAAAAGGTCACCGAGCACCAAGGGGCGAATGCCATCGCGGCGACCGAGGTCGCGGTGTAGCAGGCAACCAGCCACGTGCCTTCGTCGTAACCGATATGCAGCGCGCCACGGATGTCGGCCAGCGCGACCTTGGTCACCATCTCGTTGAGGCCCGAGACCAGCACCGCCAGCAGCACGCCGACCAGGCCCGTGATGATCCGCGCCCCGAATACCGGTGGCGCGGCCGCCGTCGCCGGACTGGCCGCAGCGAGGGGCGCCGGGACCGACAGGGATGTCATGGATTCAAACTCCGGAGGAAAAATACCGGAGCATTTTAGTAAGGCTTACTGCTGACGAAAATTGACTTATTGGCAGGTTATAAGTGCGCTCAGTGCAGCAATGAATATCCAATGTGGGAGCGGGCTTGCTCGCGAAAGCGGTGGGTCATTCAACCTATGCATTGCCTGACACGACGCCTTCGGGAGCAAGCCCCCTCCTACATTGATTCGGTGTCAGGGCTGTGCGGCCAGCCAGGTTTCGTCACAACACGCCTTGAGCGTTTCACGCAGCCAGCGGTGCGCCGGGTCCTTGTCGAAGCGCGGATGCCAGGCCTGGGTCAGCATCAGCGTCGGCAACGGAATCGGCAGATTGAACGAGCGCAGCTTCAGGCCCAATCGGCGCACGCTGAGCAATGCTTCCTTGGGCACCGGCAAGATCAGGTCGGAATCCGGCAAGGCAAACATCGCCGCGTGGAAACTCGGCGCGATCACCGCCACCCGCCGCTCCAGGCCCAGTGCATTCAGCGCGGTGTCGATGGGGCCGCGAGCAATGCCACGGCGCGACATGCTGATATGCGAGTAACCGGCATAACGCTCGGCGGTGATCTCGCCGTCGAGCAACGGATGATCTTCCCGCACCAGACCGACGAAATGCGTGGAAAACAGGTTCTGCACTTTGACCTCCGGGGACACCGGACGGGTGTTGCTGACACTCAGATCAATCCGTCCTTCGCGCAGCGCTTCGTCGTCACCATCGCCCTCGGGGACGAAGCGCAACTCGCAGTGCGGCGCCTGCTGGTCGAGGGTATCGAACAGCTTGCCGCCATACACGCCGATGAAAAAGTCGTTGGCGCGGATGCTGAAGCGCCGGCGCAACGTGCCCAGATCCACGCTGTCGGCGGAGCGAAACAGCAGCGCCGCCTGCTCGACCACATCGCGCACTTGCTCACGCAGCTCCAGCGCCTTGGGAGTTGGCACCAGGCCGCGACCGGCGCGCACCAGGATCGGATCGCCGATCGCCTCGCGGATTCGCGTCAGGGTGCGGCTCATGGCAGCGGGACTGAGGTTCATCCGCCGCGCGGCGCCAACCACACTGCCCTCGTCGAGCAAGGCGTCGAGGGCGACCAGAAGGTTCATGTCCGGGAGTTGCATGCAGAGCACTCGTGGCTGATCTGGATTGATCTGGGTGCAATGCTAGCAAACATCCTTGAAACCGGTGGCGCATGAACCGACGCCTTCGCGAGCAAGCCCGCTCCAACAGGAGAAACGCATTCCAAAATGTGGGAGCGGGCTTGCTCGCGAAGGGGCCAGGGGGAACACCACAAATTACCGCTGCATACCCCAGCGCTTGACTGTCACCCGCTCCAGCGTATCGAACACCAGATTCTCCACCAGCAACCCGATCAGGATCACCACCGCCAACCCGGCGAACACCTTGTCGGTGTACAGCTCGTTGCGGTTCTGGAAGATGTACCAGCCCAACCCGCCCTTGCCGCTGGTGGCGCCGAACACCAGTTCGGCGGCGATCAGCGTGCGCCAGGCAAACGCCCAGCCGATTTTCAGCCCGGCGAGGATCGACGGCAGCGCTGCCGGAATCAGAATGAACAGCACAAAACGCATGCCCTTCAGCCCGTAATTGCGCCCGGCCATGCGCAAGGTTTCCGAAACGCCGAGAAAGCCTGCGTAAGTGTTCAGCGCCAGCGCCCACAACACCGAATGCACCAGCACGAAAATCAGGCTGTTCTGCCCCAGCCCGAACCAGAGCAAGGCCAGCGGCAGCAAGGCAATCGCCGGCAGCGGGTTGAACATCGAGGTCAGGGTGCTCAGCAGGTCGCGACCAAACTGCGTCGACACCGCCAGCGTGGTCAGGGCGAATGCCAGCACGATGCCGATCAGGTAACCCTTGATCAGCACCACCAACGATATCCACACCTTGCCCAGCAACTCGCCGCTGAGCAGGCCGTCATACAGCGCATGACTGGTCTGCAGAAAGCTCGGCAGCAGCAGGTCGTTGTTCTGCACCCGGGCGATGACTTCCCAGAGAACCGCCAGCAGAATCAGGATCACACTCTTACGCAACCAGCCCTGTTGCCACAGGCGTTGGCCTACAGGCAATTCGCGCTCGAGCGGTACGCTGGTCAATGGTTCAAGGACGGTTTCAAACTCTTGTCGTACAGACGATGGTTGGCTCATCGGGCAATCCTCCAGAACGCTCAATAAGCGATACGAATGTCGTTGAAGTCATGGTCGCGCTCGGTTTCCGGCGACTGGCCTTCATCGAACAGCAAACGGTGAATGCGCCGCGCCGACTCCTGAAACGCCACGCCGCCGAGGCTTTGCAGATCGTATTGATGGCTGTGCACTTCAGCGCGCACCCGCCCCGGATGTGGCGACAGCAGCAGGATGCGATTGCCGACCACCAGCGCCTCTTCGATCGAGTGGGTGACGAACAGCAAAGTGAAGCGCACCTCCTCCCAGAGCAGCAGCAATTCTTCCTGCATCTTGCGCCGGGTCAACGCGTCCAGCGCGGCGAACGGCTCGTCCATCAAGAGGATTTTCGGCTGCATCGCCAGCGCCCGGGCAATCGCCACCCGCGCCTTCATGCCGCCGGACAGGGTGTGCGGATAGGCATCGGCAAACGCCGCCAGACCGACTTTTTCCAGATAGTGCAGCGCGCGTTCTTCGGCCTCCTTTTTCTTCAGCGTGCGCGAGGCCAGCAGCGGAAACATTACGTTCTGTTTCACGGTTTTCCACGGCGGCAATTGATCGAATTCCTGAAACACCACGATCCGGTCCGGCCCCGGCGCATCGACGCGCTGGCCTTGCAGGCGGATCTCGCCTTCGCACGGCGCAATGAATCCGGCGACCGCTTTGAGCAAGGTGGATTTGCCGCAGCCGGACGGGCCGAGCAGGACGAAGCGGTCCGCCGGATCGATTTCGAAACTGACCTGATGGGTGGCGCGTACCACCCGTTGCGGGGTGCGGTATTCAAGGCTGACTTGGTCAACCGCCAACAGCGCCTGGCTGCTGGCGATCGGGTTGCTGGCCGCGTGGCCTTGCAAGGGGGCGTTCATCTCGATCAGCTCCCTTGCAGCGGTTTGGCGTCCTGGAAGAAGTAGTCCTTCCACGATTCCGGTTTGTTCTTGATCGCACCGACGCGGTAGAGGAATTCGGCCAGTGGATAAGTATTTTTCGGCGTGACGCTGAATTCGAATTGCGGGTTGTCGATGATTTTCAGCAACTCGGCGCGGTCGATCTTGGCCTTGGTCACGCGGATGTAAGTGTCCGCCGCCGCGCCCTTATCGTTCTGCGCAAATTGTGCGGCTTCGGTCAGCGCCTCGACGAAGGCTTTGTAGGTTTTCGGATTGTCGTTGCGGAATTTCTCGGTGGCGAACAGCACCGTCGGCGAGTTCGGGCCGAGGATGTCGTAGGAGTTGAGCACCACGTGCACATTCGGGTTCTGCAGCGCCTGATCCTGGAACGGTGGGTTGGAGAAGTGCCCGGTCAGTTCGGTGCCGCCGGCGATCAACGCAGCGGTCGCATCCGGGTGCGGGACGGCGATGGTGTACTTGTCGAGGCGATTGAATTCCTTGTCCCCCCACTGCTTGGCCGCCGCGTATTGGAGGAAGCGCGACTGCACCGAAACACCCACCGCCGGCACCGCAATGCGGTCTTTCTCGGTGAAATCGGCAATGGTTTTGACCTTGGGATTGTTGCTGACCAAGTAGTACGGGAAGTTGCCGAGCGAGGCCACGGCCTTGACGTTCTGCTTGCCGTGGGTGCGATCCCAGATGGTCAGCAGCGGGCCGACGCCGGCACCGGCAATGTCGATGGAACCGGACAACAGCGCATCGTTGACCGCGGCGCCGCCCGAGAGCTGCGTCCAGTCGACCTTGATGTCGAGGCCTTCCTGCTTGCCGTACTTCTCGATCAGGCCCTGATCGCGCACCACGTTGAGCAATAAATAGACAATCCCGAACTGTTCGGCGATGCGGATTTCACCTTCGGCGTGGGCCACGGTCGGCGCCACCAGGCTGCCGGCGATGAGGCTGAAACCGAGGCCAATGGCCGCCGCCAGCGGTGCAAATGGAAGACGTTTGGACATGATCGAATCTCCGGCAAATCAGAAAGGTGCGTCGCCCTGAATGGTCGTGCGATACAGCTTGCGGCGCAGGTGCGCGGGGCAGCCGGCGGCGAGGTGGATCAGCGAACGGTTGTCCCAGAACACCATGTCGTGGGGCTGCCACTGATGGCGGTAGATGTTTTGCGGCAGCACGCTGTGGGCGTAGAGCTCGGCCAGCAATTGCTGGCTCTCGTCCTCGGGCAGACCGACGATGCGAGTGGTGAAGCCTTCGCTGACGAACAACGCCTTGCGGCCGTTTTCCGGATGGGTGCGAACGATCGGGTGCACCACTTCGGCGACCTGCGCCAGTTGCTCCGGGGTCAGGGTCGGGCGCCAGTTGCCTTCGAATTTGGTCTCGCTGTAGCGCGCCGTATAGGAGTGCGCTGCCGAGCGCCCTTCCACGGCTTTGCGCAGCGCTTGCGGCAGGTTGTCCCAGGCTTTGTGCATGTCGGCGAACAGCGTGTCGCCGCCCTCGGAGGGCAGCTCCTGCGCGTGCAGCATCGAGCCGAGGCTCGGCAGTTCTTTATAGGACAGGTCGGAGTGCCAGAACTTGCCGGCGTCGCCCAGACCGATGTTCTGGCCGTTCTCGACGATGTTGGAAACGATGAGAATTTCCGGGTGATTGGCCAGCAGGAACTGCTTGAGCACGTGAATCTGCAACACGCCGAAACGACGGCTGAAATCGATCTGTTGTTGCGGGGTGATGCGCTGGTCGCGGAACACCACAACGTGGTGATCCAGGTGCGCACGGTGAATGCGCGCGAAGTCCTGATCGTTGACCGGCCGGGTCAGGTCCAGGCCGATGATCTCGGCACCGACGGCACCGCTGAACGGACGAATTTCAAAGCTTTGCGGCGCGGCAGTCGCGGCGCTTGGGGTGGCAGTAGCTGCGGACATCTTTCAATCTCCCACGCACGGCGCGCTCACAGGCGCGCACGTCGATCAGAAACTCACGCTGGATTGCGTGTTGGTTCAGGTCGTGCGGCGCGCCGATTGGTCGGCAGGTACGCAGGTGGCTGACTTTAAAGCTATAAGAACGGGAAATTAAATACCGTTAATGAATAACGATATGGCGGATGGTGAGGAATGGACTGGATGGTGAATGACGATTTGTGTCACTTACTGACAGGGATGTGGTGATTTTGCTGGCCCCTTCGCGAGCAAGCCCGCTCCCACAGTGGATCTCGGTCGAACACAGAACTGGTGTCCACTGAAGATCAAATGTGGGAGCGGGCTTGCTCGCGAAGGGGCCATGTGCCGCGCTGAAGACCTACCGCTCGTGCAACGCCTCGGCCCGCGCACGGATGATCGGCTTGAGCAAATAACTCAGCACCGACTTCTTGCCGGTGATGATATCCACCGACGCCACCATCCCCGGAATGATCAGCAACGGCTTTTCATCAGT
Source organism: Pseudomonas sp. 13B_3.2_Bac1 (assembly GCF_025466205.1). NCBI lineage: Bacteria > Pseudomonadati > Pseudomonadota > Gammaproteobacteria > Pseudomonadales > Pseudomonadaceae > Pseudomonas > Pseudomonas sp. 13B_3.2_Bac1. Next base: position 13,467 of record NZ_JANLOG010000069.1, on the reverse strand, counting down.
GCCCAGGTGGCTGCGCTCGGTGCGGACCTTGATGATGTAGTAGGTGGTTTTCTTGTCTTCGTCGGTGATGGTGTCGGCACCGATCTGCTCCAGTTTGGCTTTCAGCCCGCCATAAATGGTGTAGTCGTACGCGGTGAATTTGACGATCGCTTCCTGCCCCGGATGCAGGAATGCAATGTCCTGCGGACGGATCTTGGCTTCGACCAGCAAGGTGTCATCCAGCGGCACGATTTCCACCATGTCGCTGCCCGGCTGGATCACGCCGCCGATGGTGTTGACCAGCAACTTGTTGACGATCCCGCGTACCGGCGAGGTGACCAGCGTCCGGCTGACCCGGTCTTCCAGGGCCTTGCCGGTGGCCTGGGCCTTGTTCAGATCGGTGCGGGCTTCGTTGAGCTGGGTCAGCGCATCGCTGCGGAATTTGCCGCGCGTCTCGTCGATCTTGCGTTGTACTTCCTTGATGGCCGATTCGGCGCGCGGAATCGCCAGCGTGGTGGCGTCGAGCTGACCGCGGGTCTCGACTTCGGCACGCTTGAGTCGCAGCACTTCTACCGGCGACACCGCGCCCTGCGCCACCAGCGGCTCGGACATGTTGATTTCCTGGCGTTGCAGGCCCAGTTGCTGGCGATATTGCGCCTGCTTGGAGGTAAATTCGCGCAGCTCTTGCTGACGCTGAATCAGCTGTTCCTGCAAACCGCCAATCTCGTCGTGCAATTGCTGGCGACGGCTGATGTACAACGATTCTTCGCTTTTCGCCTGACCCGGTACGGCTTTGAGCACGTCGTCCGGGAAATTCAGCGGACGGTCATCGACCTCGGCGCTCAGGCGTTCGACGCGCAGCAGCATCGACAGGCGATCAGCCTCGGTTTCGCCGACGTTGGAAGCAAACCGCGTGTCGTCGAGGCGAATCAGTGGCGCACCGGCCTCGACGATCTGACCTTCCTTGACGAACATTTCCGAGACAATCCCGCCCTCAAGGTTCTGGATTTTCTGGATCTTCGACGATGGAATCGCTTTGCCGTCGCCCTTGGTCACTTCGTCGATCACGGCGAAGTTGGCCCACAGCAGCAGGAACAGGAAGAAGCCGATGATTGCCCAGATAGTCAGGCGCACGACGCGCGGGGCGTCCTCGATCAGCGCCTTGTTGACCTCGGGCAGCGGCTGGCCCTGCAGCGAGGCAGAACCCTTGAAGTAGCGACGGATCGACTCTTTGACACCCGACTTAAGCAACACTGATCTGCCCCTTCTTCAACGCTTCCATCACGGCGGCTTTCGGGCCATCGGCGAGAATCTGTCCACGGTCGACCACCAGCAGGCGGTCGACCAGCGACAGCAGCGAGGCCCGGTGCGTCACCAGCACCACGGTCTTGTTTTCAACCACGGCAGCCAGACGTTGCTTGAGGCGTTCTTCGCCGGTGTTGTCCATGGCGCTGGTCGGTTCGTCGAGCAGCAGGATCGGCGGGTTGAGCAGCAGCGCCCGGGCCAGTGCAACGTTCTGCCTCTGGCCGCCGGACAGGTTCTGCCCGCGCTCGCCGACTTGCAGCTCGTAGCCTTGCGGATGCAGACGGGCGAATTCGTGGACGCCGGCCAGTTCAGCGGCTTGCAGCACCAGTTCGTCCTCTACATAGCGCGCGCCGGAGACCAGGTTGTCACGCAGGGTGCCGGCCAGCAGCTGGATGTCCTGCGGCACGTAGCCGATGTTGTAGCGCAACTCGCTGACGTCGATCTGGCGGATGTCGACGCCGTCCACCAGCAACGCGCCGTCGTCCGGCTGATACAGTCCCACCAGCAGTTTCGCCAGCGAACTCTTGCCTGAACCGCTGCGGCCGATGATGCCGATCTTCTCGCCGGGACGAATCACCAGGTTGATGTTCTTCAGCGCCGGGTTCTGTTGTTCCGGATAGGTGAAGTTCAGCTGACGGCACTCGATCGCGCCCTGCAGCACCTTGCGGCTCAGCGGACGTTCTTCGAAATTGCGCTCCTGCGGCAGCTCCATCATCTGGTCGACGGAAGTCATGGTCACCCGCGCCTGCTGGTAGCGGGTCAACAGACCGGACAGCGACGCCAGCGGGCTGAGCGCGCGGCCGCTGAGCATGTAGCAGGCAATCAGACCGCCCATGCTCAGGTTGCCGGCAATGATCTGGTACACGCCGAAGACGATCATGATCACCCCGGCCAGTTGCTGGATCAGCAGGGTGATATTCATCGCCAGACCGGAGAGCATTTTCACCCGCAGTTCGAGGCGGCTGAGGGTGCCGATGGTCTGTTCCCACTGGTACTGACGTTCGCTTTCGGCGTTGTTGACCTTGACCGCATCGAGGCCGGCGAGGGTTTCGATCAGACTCGACTGACGCTCGGCGCCGAGGGCCATGGTGCGTTCCATGGTCGCGACCAGCGGCTTCTGCAACGCGTAGCCGATCAACAGGGCAATCGGGAACGCCAGCACCGGAATCCACACCAGATGCCCGCCGAGAATGGCGATGACGATGAAGATCAGAATGGTGAACGGCAGATCGATCAGACTGGTCAGCGTCAGCGAGGCGAGGAAGTCGCGCAGGCTCTGAAATTCATGGATGTTCTGGGCGAAGCTGCCGACCCGTGCCGGGCGGTACTTCATGGCCATGCCGACGATACGCTCGAACAGCGTCGCGGAGATGATCAGGTCGGTTTTCTTGCCGGCCAGATCCAGGCACAGGCTGCGCAGGCTTTTGAGGATCAGGTCGAAAATGTAGGCACCAGTGATGCCCAGCGCCAGCACCCAGAGGGTCGCTTCGGCCTGGTTCGGCACCACTCGGTCGTAGACGTTCATCACGAACAGCGGCGCGGCCATGGCGATGATGTTGATCAGGAAACTCGCGGCGATCGCATCCGCATACAACCAGCGCGAACGCTTGAGGGTGTCGCGAAACCACGAGCGCGCACGCGGGATCAGCGTGCCGTGGTTGACGTCGAATTTGTGCTGCGGCTGGGCGAAAAACACTTTGCCGGTGTAGTCGTCGGCCAGCAGTTCGCGGCTGACCACTGATTCGCCGCCATCACTTTCGCTGAGCAGCACCCGTGCTTCATTTTCACCTTGCCAGCCGAGCAGGACAGCACTGCGGCCATCCTTGAGCAGCAACAACGCCGGCATGGCAATCGCCGGAATCTCTTCCAGCTTGCGTTGCAGCACCCGGCCCTGCAGCCCGGCGCGAGCCGCCGCACGCGGCAGCAGCTCGACACTCAGGCGTTGTTTGGGCAACGGCAGGCCGGTGGTCAGCATCGCCGCGCTGGCGGGCTTCTGGTGCAGCATGCAAAGGGCGAGCAGACCATCCAGCAACGGATCGTCGTGCAACGCGCGTGGATCATGACTGAGATGAACTCGACTGACTTCTGATTCCACGCTCGACACTCTTTAACAGTTGAAAAGGGATAACTCAGTTCATCCCGGGCAGCTGAACCTTGGGCTTCACGTCGTTCTGCACAACGGATGCCAATGGTGCGACCACTCCCTGGCTTTTGAGCAATTCGCCCATGGTCGCCTTGATTCGGTATTGAGTAAATAACTGAATGTTTTTGATTTCAGCCAGACGCCGCGAAGCGGTGAACAACTCGTTTTCGCTGTCGAGCAAATCGAGCAGGGTCCGCTCACCGAGGCTGAACTGACGCTGGTAGGCGGTGCGCACGGCGGTGCTGTGATCAACGTACTGCTGAGCAATCGGCACCTGGGCATTGGCGTTGTTCAGGGCGTTCCAGGCCAGGCCCAGTTCTTCGTTCAACTGACGCAGGGCGTTGTTGCGGATGTCCAGCGCCTGGTTCGACAGGTACGACTTGGATTCCAGATCGGCCTTGTTGCTGCCACCGGAGTACAGGTTGAAGCGCATGCGCAGCATGGCCTGCCACTCGTTGTTGTGGCCGTTCTGACCGTCGAGATCGTTGTCGGCAGTGCGACCCAGCTCGGCGTCGAAACGAGGGTAGAAGGTCGACTTGGCGGTTTCGTACTGCTTCTCGGCAGCGGCGATATCGGACTCGGCCGAACGCAGGATCGGGCTGTTTTCCAGCATTTGCTGGCGCGCTTCATTGAGGTTGACCGGCATCATCGCCATGAACGGCGCCGGACGCTCCAGCTGGTCAGGCATCTGGCCGACAGCGCTGAGGAAGTTGGTCTCGGAGTCGGCGAGGTTGGTCTGTTCGGTGATCAGGTTGTTGCGCGCCTGGGCCATCCGCGCTTCGGCTTGATCAAGGTCGGCGCCGCTGCCAACGCCGCGCTGGGTACGCAACTGGATCTGGTCGTAGATACGCTGGTGGCTCTTGAGGTTTTCCTCGGCCAGACGCACGAATTCGCGGCGGGTCAGCACGTCCAGGTACACCTGGGCGACGGTCAGCGCGGTGCGCTCGGAAGTGCCCAGCAGGGAGTAGGCGCGGGAGTTGACGGTGGCTTGTTGACGCCCGACTTCGCTGGACGTTGCAAAACCGTCAAAAACCATTTGCGAGAGACGTAAACTTGACTCGCCGCGGTTCAGGGTTTCCCAGTGATTGCCACCACCGTTGGCCCGCGTGGTCACGCTGTCGGTGCCCTCACGGCCATACCCGCCCAGCAGATCAACTTTGGGCAGGTATCCACCTTTTGCAGCCTTTAATTGATAATCCGCGGCCAAACGACTGTTGACCCCTGCCTGGATTTCCGGATGGACATCCAGTGCCTGTTGCATGGCTTCCGGTAAGGATTGTGCCTGGACGAAAGAGGCGGCGAGAGCGAACGGTAGAGCCTTGAACAAGTGCAAACGCATGGTAAAGATTTCCCAGGACTTCTTGTCTTGAATCACAGCAAAACGTACTGCTGCGTCGAATAATTGGCAACCGGAATGACCGTATGTCGGAAAGTTCAAAATAGGAACTGGATCACACGCTGAGGGACAGGTCGCCGCGGAAATATCAATGTGACATTAGTGGGGCGATTGTTTAGGATGGCACCCAGAAGGTCAATAGTTTGGCATAAAGTTAATAGCGAAAGAATCTAGCCAAATTTTTGACACAGAACAGCGTCAAACTTGATTAGCAAATTTTAAAAGTACGTCCAGACTGATTCGGCGCCGAAGCCATCAGGCTATGGAAGTCAACTGAACGTGACACCCCGGAGAGTCTTCAATGAGCAGTGTTGTTGCCATCGTCAAAAGCATTGTCGGTCAGGTATTCGTGGTCTCCCCCGAGGGTGTACGCCGCGTGCTCGTTGAAGGCGATCGCCTGTTCGTCGGCGACCAGATCGATACCGGCCTCTCCGGCGCCGTGTCACTGGAACTGGCCGATGGCCGCACCCTGGACCTGGGCCGCGAGACTCAGTGGAGCGCCAACGCGCCCGACTCCAGCACTGACCTGGCCGAGGCCACCGCGCAGGCCGCGCCGTCTGTAGCCGAGCTGCAGCAAGCCATCGCTGCCGGTGCCGACCCGACCACCGCCCTAGAAGCCACCGCTGCCGGCGCCACCGCCGCAGGCACTGGCGGCGCGGCAGGCGGCGGCCACAGCTTCGTGATGCTCGATGCCACCGCTGGCCGCGTCGACCCGACCATCGGCTTCCCGACTGCGGGCATCAACTCCGGCGCGCAAGCCGCGCAGAACATCACCGGTGGCCAGACCACCGACAGCACCGCCAACGCTCTGCGTGAGTCGACCCTGAGCCTCAGCGCCACGCCGACCATCACCGAAGCCGGCGGCGTGCTGGTGTACACCGCGACCCTGACCCAGGCGCCGCTGACCGACCTGACCATCACCCTGTCCAACGGCTCGGTGATCGTGATTCCGGCAGGTTCCACCAGCGGTACCGTCAACGTGCCGCTGGCACCGAACGACACCGTCTACAACGACCCGACCCAGATCAACGTGACCGTCACCGGCACCACCGGTGGCAACGGCATTACCGTCACCGTGCCGACTACTCCGGCCGTGACCCAGGTCACCGACACCATCGACACCACCACCGTTACTCTGACGGCGGGCAACAGCGTCACCGAAGGTGGCCAGATCACCTACACCGCGACCCTGACCAATCCGGCGCAGACGCCGGTTACCGTGACGCTGTCCAACGGTTCGACCATCACCATCGAAGCCGGCAAGACCACGGGCACCGTCAACGTGCCGACACCGCCGAACGACGTCTATAACAATGGCAGCACCGTCACCACCACCATCACCGGTGCTACCGGCGGCAACTTCGAAAACCTGGTGCCGAACACGACGCCGGCGGTGACCACCATCACCGACTCGATCGACACCACCAACCTGACCCTGACAGCCACCGGCAGCGTGGTTGAAGGCGGCCAGATCACCTACACCGCGACCCTGACCAACCCGGCGCAGACACCGGTTACCGTGACGCTGTCCAACGGTTCGACCATCACCATCGAAGCCGGCAAGACCACGGGCACCGTCAACGTGCCGACACCGCCGAACGACGTCTACAACAACGGCGGCACCATCAGCACCACCATCACCGGTGCTACCGGCGGCAACTTCGAAAACCTGGTGCCGAGCACGACGCCAGCGACCACAACCGTTACCGATTCCATCGACACCACCAATCTGTCGCTGAGTGCCACTGGCACCGTCGCTGAAGGCGGCTCGATCGTTTACACCGCAACCCTGACCAACCCGGCCGGCACCCCGGTGACCGTGACGTTGAGCAACGGCTCTGTCATCACCATCGAGGCCGGCAAAACCACCGGCACCGTGACCGTTCCGGCGCCAGCCGATGACGTCTATAAAGACGCCGGCAAGGTTGAAGTCAGCATCACTGGCACCACAGGTGGCAACTTTGAGAACCTGGTGCCGAGCACCGTTCCGGCCGTGACCGAAGTCACCGATACCATCGACACCTCGACCGTGAAACTGACTGCCGATACCTCGGTCGCTGAGGGCGGCACCGTCACTTACACCGCCACCGTAGGCGCGCCTGTTACCGGTTCGCCAGTGACCGTGACCCTGACCAACGGTCAGACCATCACCATCGAAGTGGGCAAAACCACCGGCACCGTGACCACCACTGCGCCGAACGATGCGCTGACTGGCAACCCACCGTTGACCAACGCCATCACCAATGTCAGTGGCGGTAACTACGAGAACCTCGTCGCCGACAAAACTCCGGTTTCGACCACCGTTACCGATACCGTCGACACCACCAACCTGTCGCTGAGCGCGACCGGTACCGTGGCTGAGGGCGGTTCGATCGTTTACACCGCGACGTTGACCAATGCTGCCGGCTCCCCGGTCACCGTGACTTTGAGCAACGGCGCCGTGATCACCATCGAAGCCGGCAAAACGACCGGTACCGTGACGGTCCCAGCGCCTGCCGATGACGTCTACAAAGATGCCGGCAAAGTCGAAGTCACCATCAACGGTGCAACCGGCGGCAACTTCGAAAATCTGGTACCAAGCACTGTCCCTGCAGTCACCGAAGTGACCGACACCATCGACACCTCGACGGTCAAACTGTCCGCTGACACCTCGGTCGCCGAGGGCGGCACCGTCACTTACACCGCCACCGTCGGTGCGCCCGTGACCGGTTCGCCAGTTGTCGTGACCCTGGCCAACGGCCAGTCCATCACCATCGAAGTGGGCAAAACCACCGGCACCGTGACCACCACCGCGCCGAACGATGCTCTGAATGGTCAGGCACCGCTGAGCAACTCGATCACCGGCGTGAGCGGTGGCAACTACGAAAACCTCGTAGCGGACAAAACCCCGGTCAGCACCACCGTAACCGACACTGTTGACACCACCAACCTGACGTTGAGCGCCACTGGCTCCGTCGCTGAAGGCGGTTCGATCGTTTACACCGCCACCCTGACCAACCCTGCCGGCACCCCGGTAACCGTGACGTTGAGCAATGGCTCCGTCATCACCATCGAGGCTGGCAAAACCACCGGCACTGTGACCGTTCCGGCGCCTGCCGATGACGTCTATAAAGACGCCGGCAAAGTCGAAGTCAGCATTACCGGTACAACCGGCGGTAACTTCGAGAATCTCGTTCCGAGCACTGTTCCGGCTGTCACCGAAGTGACCGATACCATCGACACTTCGACCGTCAAACTGACCGCTGATAACTCGGTGGCCGAAGGCGGCACCGTCACTTACACCGCTACGGTTGGTGCGCCTGTGACTGGTTCGCCGGTTGTTGTGACCCTGGCGAACGGTCAGACCATCACCATCGAAGTCGGCAAAACCACCGGCACTGTGACCACCACCGCGCCGAACGATGCGTTGAATGGTCACGAGCCGCTGACCAACGCGATCACGGATGTGAGCGGCGGCAATTACGAAAATCTGGTTGCGGACAAAACACCGGTTTCGACCAACGTCACCGACACCGTCGACACCACTAACCTGTCGCTGACTGCGACCGGCACCGTGGCTGAAGGCGGTTCGATCGTTTACACCGCGACCTTGACCAACCCGGCGGGTACGCCGGTGACCGTGACCTTGAGCAACGGCTCGGTGATCACCATTGAAGCCGGCAAAACTACTGGCACCGTAACGGTTCCAGCACCTGCCGATGACGTCTATAAAGACGCCGGCAAAGTCGAAGTCAGCATCACCGGTACCACCGGCGGTAACTTCGAAAACCTCGTTCCGAGCACTGTTCCGGCTGTCACCGAAGTAACTGACACCATCGATACTTCGACCGTCAAATTGACCGCCGATACCTCGGTGGCCGAAGGCGGCACCGTCACTTACACCGCTACGGTTGGTGCGCCTGTGACTGGTTCGCCGGTTGTTGTGACCCTGGCCAACGGCCAGACCATCACTATCGAAGTGGGCAAAACCACTGGCACCGTGACCACCACCGCGCCGAACGATGCCTTGAACGGTCATGAACCACTGACCAACGCGATCACCGACGTGAGCGGCGGCAACTACGAAAACCTCGTCGCCGACAAAACCCCGGTCAGCACCACCGTGACCGACACCGTCGACACCACCAACCTGTCGCTGACTGCGACCGGCACCGTGGCCGAAGGCGGTTCGATCGTCTACACCGCGACCCTGACCAATCCGGCTGGCACTCCGGTGACCGTGACCTTGAGCAACGGCTCGGTGATCACCATTGAAGCCGGCAAAACCACTGGCACCGTGACCGTTCCAGCTCCGGCCGATGACGTCTACAAAGATGCCGGCAAGGTTGAAGTGACCATCAAGGATGCGTCCGGCGGCAACTTCGAGAACCTCGTTCCGAGCACCGTTCCGGCGGTGACTGAAGTTACTGACACCATCGATACGTCAACCGTGAAGCTGAGCGCCGATACCTCGGTCGCTGAAGGCGGCACTGTCACTTACACCGCTACAGTTGGCGCGCCGGTCACCGGCTCGCCTGTGGTCGTGACTCTGGCGAACGGCCAGACCATCACCATCGAAGTCGGCAAAACCACCGGCACCGTCACCACCACCGCGCCGAACGATGCGTTGAACGGTCATGAACCGCTCACCAACGCGATCACCGACGTGAGCGGTGGCAACTACGAAAACCTCGTCGCCGACAAGACCCCGGTTTCGACCACCGTCACCGACACCATCGACACCACTAACCTGACGTTGAGCGCAACAGGTTCCGTCGCTGAAGGCGGTTCGATCGTTTATACCGCAACCCTGACCAATCCGGCGGGCACTCCGGTAACCGTGACCCTGAGCAACGGCTCCGTCATCACCATCGAAGCCGGCAAAACCATCGGCACCGTGACCGTTCCAGCGCCAGCCGATGACGTCTACAAGGACGCCGGCAAGGTTGAAGTGACCATCAAGGATGCTGCGGGCGGCAATTTCGAGAATCTGGTGCCAAGCACCGTTCCGGCCGTAACCGAAGTCACCGACACTATCGATACCACCTCGGTCAAACTGACCGCGACCGAGTCCGCTGCTGAAGGTGACACCGTCACCTACACCGCTACCGTTGGCGCTCCAGTGACCGGTTCGCCAGTCGTGGTGACCCTGGCCAATGGTCAGAACATCACCATCGAAGTGGGTAAAACCACTGGCACCGTGACCACCACCGCGCCGAACGACGCGCTGACCGGTCACGAACCGCTGACCAACTCGATCACCGGCGTAACCGGCGGCAACTACGAAAACCTGGTGGCCGACAAAACGCCGGTCAGCACCACCGTCACCGACACCGTCGACACGACCAATCTGTCCCTGAGCGCCACCAACTCGGTCGCCGAGGGCGGTTCGATCACCTACACCGCGACCCTGACCAATGCGGCCGGCACCCCGGTGACCGTGACCCTGTCCAACGGTTCGGTGATCACCATCGAAGCGGGCAAGACCACTGGCACCGTAACCGTTCCAGCGCCTGCCGATGACGTCTACAAAGACGCCGGCAAAGTCGAAGTCACAATCAAGGATGCTGCGGGCGGCAATTTCGAGAATCTGGTGCCAAGCACCGTACCGGCCGTAACCGAAGTCACCGACACAATCGACACCACGTCGGTGAAACTGACCGCGACCGAGTCCGCTGCTGAAGGCGGCACGGTCACCTACACCGCTACCGTTGGTGCACCAGTGACCGGTTCGCCAGTCGTGGTGACCCTGGCCAATGGTCAGAACATCACCATCGAAGTCGGCAAGACCACCGGCACCGTGACCACCACCGCGCCGAACGACGCGCTGACCGGTCACGAACCGCTGACCAACTCGATCACCGGCGTAACCGGCGGCAACTACGAAAACCTCGTGGCCGACAAAACCCCGGTCAGCACCACCGTCACCGACACCGTCGACACGACCAATCTGTCCCTGAGCGCCACCAACTCGGTCGCCGAGGGTGGTTCGATCACCTACACCGCGACCCTGACCAATGCGGCCGGCTCGCCAGTGACCGTGACCCTGTCCAACGGCTCCGTCATTACCATCGAAGCCGGTAAAACCACCGGCACTGTGACCGTTCCAGCGCCTGCCGATGACGTCTACAAGGACGCGGGCAAAGTTGAAGTGACCATCAAGGATGCGTCCGGTGGCAACTTCGAAAACCTCGTCCCGAGCACTGTTCCGGCGGTGACTGAAGTCACTGACACCATCGATACGTCGACCGTCAAACTGACCGCGACCGAGTCGGCCGCTGAAGGTGGCACCGTCACCTACACCGCTACCGTTGGCGCGCCGGTCACCGGTTCGCCAGTCGTGGTGACCCTGGCCAATGGTCAGAACATCACCATCGAAGTCGGCAAGACCACCGGCACCGTGACCACCACCGCACCGAACGACGCGCTGAACGGTCATGCACCGCTGACCAACTCGATCACCGGCGTAACCGGCGGCAATTACGAGAATCTGGTCGCCGATAAAACCCCGGTTTCGACCACCGTCACCGACACCATCGACACCACCAACCTGTCGCTGACTGCGACCGGCACCGTGGCTGAGGGCGGTTCGATCGTCTACACCGCAACCCTGACCAACCCGGCCGGTACTCCGGTGACCGTGACCCTGAGCAACGGCTCCGTCATCACCATCGAAGCCGGCAAAACCATCGGCACCGTGACCGTTCCAGCCCCTGCCGATGACGTCTACAAAGACGCCGGCAAAGTCGAAGTCACGATCAAGGATGCTGCGGGCGGCAACTTCGAGAACCTGGTGCCAAGCACCGTTCCGGCCGTGACCGAGGTCACCGACACCATCGATACTTCTACCGTCAAACTGACGGCCGATACGTCGGTCGCAGAGGGCGGCACGGTTACCTACACCGCCACGGTCGGTGCGCCAGTGACCGGCTCACCTGTGGTCGTGACCCTGGCGAACGGCCAGAGCATCACCATCGAAGTCGGCAAAACCACCGGCACCGTCACCACCACCGCGCCGAACGATGCGTTGAACGGTCACGAGCCGCTAAACAACTCGATCACCAACGTCAGCGGCGGCAACTACGAAAACCTCGTAGCGGACAAAACGCCGGTCAGCACCACCGTCACCGACACCGTCGACACCACCAACCTGTCGCTGAGCGCGACCCCGGCGGTGAACGAAGGCGGCCAGATCACCTACACCGCCACCCTGACCAACGCCGCCGGCACCCCGGTGACCGTGACGTTGAGCAATGGCGCGGTCATCACCATCGAGGCCGGCAAAACTTCCGGCACCGTGACCGTCGATGCACCAAAGGATGACGTCTACAAGGACGCCGGTACCGTTGAAGCGACCATCAAGGGCGCGACCGGTGGCGACTTCGAAAATCTGGTGACCAGCAACACTCCGGCGGTGACCACCGTCAACGACACCATCGACACCTCCACCGTGTCGCTGACTGCCACCGCCAACGTCGCCGAAGGCGAAACCGTGGTTTACACCGCGAGCGTGACCGCACCAGTAACCGGCTCGCCAGTCGTGGTCACCCTGTCCAACGGCCAGACCATCACCATCGCCGTCGGTGAGACCACCGGCAGCGTGAATTTCGTTGCGCCGAACAGCCCATTGGCGGGCGGCAGCTCGCTGAGCGTCGCCATCGACAAGGTTGCCGGCGGCAACTATGAAAACCTGGTGGCCGACAAGACACCGGCTAACACCGCAGTTTCTGACACTGTCGACACCACCAACCTGAACCTGACCGCCAGCGACTCGGTGGCTGAAGGTGGTTCAATTGTTTACACCGCGACACTGACCAACCCGGCTGGAACCCCGGTGACCGTGACGCTGAGCAACGGCGCTGTCATCACCATCGAGGCCGGCAAAACCACCGGCACCGTGACTGTTCCGGCTCCGGCTGACGACGTGTACAAAGACGCGGGTAAAGTCGAAGCGACCATTTCCACCGCTACCGGTGGCAACTTCGAAAACCTGGTGCCGAGCACTGTTCCTGCAGTCACCAACGTTACCGATACCATCGACACCACTACGGTCAAACTGACCGCGACCGAATCGGCTGCGGAAGGTGGCACCGTCACTTACACCGCGACTGTCGGCGCGCCAGTGACTGGCTCGCCGGTCGTGGTGACCTTGGCCAATGGTCAGAACATCACCATTGAGGTGGGTAAAACCACTGGCACCGTGACTACCACTGCGCCGAACGATGCGTTGACCGGCCACGCGCCGCTGACCAACGCCATCACCGACGTCAGCGGCGGTAACTACGAAAACCTCGTGGCGGATAAAACGCCGGTGTCGACCAATGTCACCGACACCGTCGACACCACCAATCTGTCGCTCAGTGCCACTGGCACCGTGGCTGAAGGTGGTTCGATCGTTTACACCGCAACCCTGACCAACGCGGCTGGCTCGCCAGTCACCGTGACCTTGTCAAACGGCGCTGTGATCACTATCGAGGCTGGTAAAACTTCTGGCACCGTGACCGTTCCTGCTCCGGCGGATGACGTTTACAAAGACGCGGGCAAAGTCGAAGCGACCATTTCCAACGCTACCGGTGGCAACTTCGAGAACCTGGTGCCAAGCACCGTTCCTGCGGTCACCAACGTTACCGATACCATCGACACCACCACGGTCAAACTCACCGCA